>NZ_JBDUUI010000006.1:0-249017 GCF_039938915.1 Devosia alba
CACGCCGTGCTCCGGTTGATCATCCAGGCGGGCAAGACCGAGAGCGCCGGCATCCGCATCGATTTCCCGATTTCGCGGCAGGACATCGCCGAAATGACCGGCACCACCTTGCACACGGTGTCGCGCATCCTGAGTGCCTGGGAGGCCAAGGGACTGGTCAAGGGCGGCCGGCAGAAGCTGCTGGTACGCGATGCCACTGCCTTGCGTGAGCTGGCCGAGGGCGATTAGCCGATACTGCTTGCGCCAACGCAACGATACTGCTGGCCCGAGCCGCTAGACGCCTACCGAGCCAAGTGGCTCGCAGGAGATCGGGCATGCCGCCAACCGACGCCATAGCCAAGAAACGTCAACCCGTGCCGCGCGGCATTGCCCGCAGCGGACCGGTGCTGTTTTCCTACGGCTTTCGGCCATTCTTTCTTGCCGCCGGGATCTGGGCGGTTGCCGCCATGGCCTTGTGGATCGGCGCCCTGGCGGCGGGCTGGGAGATTGGCGGCAGCTATGGCGGGGCCTATTGGCACGCCCATGAGATGTTGTTTGGCTATGGTTCGGCAGCGCTGGCGGGATTTCTGCTCACCGCCGTGCCCAACTGGACCGGCCGCTTGCCGGTGTCGGGTCTGCCGCTGGTGATCCTGTTTGCTGCCTGGTGTGCGGGCCGGCTCGCCATGCTGGCGCCCGATGGCCTGGGGTTGCTGGCGTCGCTGGCAATCGAATCCGCGTTCTTGCCCCTGCTGCTGGCGATCTGCGCCCGGGAGATTATTGCCGGCCGCAAGTGGAAGGATGTCAAGATCCTCGCGGGCCTTGCCGCCCTGGCGCTGGCCAATATCGGCTTCCATACCCTGATCGCCACCGGCGGCGATGTTGGTTTCGCCAACCGGCTGGCCGTCGGCGCCTATGTCATGCTGGTATCGATCATGGGCGGCCGTGTCGTGCCCAGCTTCACCCGCAACTGGCTGGCCAAACGCCATATTGACCACTTGCCGGCGCCGTATGACCGGTTTGACACCATTGTCTTGTTGACGGGTCTGGCCGCCTTGCTGCTCTGGGTCACGACGCCGGAAACCCTGTGGACCGGCCTGGCCTGCGGGCTGGCTGCGGTGCTGCATCTGATGCGGCTATGGCGCTGGTGCGGGTGGCAGAGCTGGGACGAAAAGCTCGTGCTCATCCTGCATTTTGGCTATGGCTTCGTGCCATTGGGGTTTGCCTTGATCGCTCTGGCGCAACTGGGTTGGTTCGAGCCGGTGGCGGCACTGCATGTGTTCACCGTCGGGGCGATTGGCGTGATGACGCTGGCGATGATGACGCGGGCAACGCGCGGCCATACCGGCCAGCCATTGGCAGCCTCGCGCCTGACCAGCATCAGCTATCTGGCGCTGTTGACCGCAGCCGTGCTGCGTCCGATGACCAGCCTGTGGCCGGCGATGCACCTGGAGCTGCTCACGCTGAGCGGGGTGTGCTGGATGCTCGCCTTTTCGCTCTATGTGATCGAATATGGGCCGCTGCTCTGGGGACAGCGGCGGGAGCGTCCCATCAGGCCTTAGAGGCGCGCCATCAGCGCCCCTGCCCTCAGGCGGCCACGCACCTGCAACAGACGATCCTGCCGGGCGGCGCCCTGCAGCGCCACCACATCGCCCAACTGGCGCGTCAGGGCGTCCCCGATATCGGCGATCACCGCCGCGCTGTGCAGCGGCAATGCCACCAGGGCGCAATCGAGCAGGATATCGCCCAGGCGCTCCAGCGCCGTCTGGTCAAGCGCCAGCGCGGCGCGGTCAAACCAGTCGTCATCGAGCTGCGGGCAATCGAGCATGAACAAGGTGGCCCGCAAGAAGGCGCCGACTGTTGCTTCGGCGTCTTCCCAGCGATTGCCGATCAATCGATCCAGCACCGGTCGCAGGCTGGTATCGCGGCGGAGGCGTTCGCTGAATTCGCGCACCAGTGCATCAAGGTCGGCTTCGTCAAAATAGTTCGATGGGGCAATGGGCGAACTTGGCACGACGATATGCCTCTTCCAGCAACGGACAGTGGATGAAGGGCCAGTTCTAGTCTGTTCCGCCTGCGGCGAGGTTGATCCCGAACAAACAGGGCAGAGATCGCTGCGTTGATTGCCTGCGCGCCGGTCCCTGCCCGTTCCGGCGATCAGCCAATATCGCGCGGATCGACGTCGGCCGCGTAGTCTACGCCGCCCAGGCCGAAGCCAAACAGCTTGAGGAATTCGGCGCGGTGCTTGTCGAGATCGGCCAGATTGGCCAGGGTCTCGGTCGACAACAGGCCCCAGCGATAGGTCATTTCATCCTGCACGGTGCTGGACAATTCCCAGTCATCGACGCGGACACGATGGTCGGCGTCGAGCACGACCGGTGGCTGCAGCTTGTCGCGGAACAGCCGGTCGATCTGCTCGATGCAGCCTTCGCCAAGGCCCATTTCATCCATCACCCGAAGCAATAGCGTGCCATAGAGCGGCACGACGGGAATGGCGGAACTGGCCTGGGTCACCACCGCCTTGAGCGCCACGACATAGGCACTGTCGGCGCCAAACTGGCTGCGGATGGCGGCGGCGGCGCGGTCAAGGTCGGCCTTGGCGCGGCCCAGCGTGCCCTTGTTGTAGATGGGCCAGGTCAGCTCGCTCCCCAGATAGGTATAGTTCAGCGTCAGAAAGCCATCGGCCAGCACGCCGGCCTCCGACAGCGCGGCGATCCACAGCTCCCAGTCCTCGCCCCCCATCACCTTGACGGTGGCCTGGGCTTCCTCGGCGGTTGCCGGCTGGATCTCGACTTCGCTGACTTCACCAGTGCCGGTATTGAGGGTCTTGGAGCGCACCGCCGACTGCATCGGCTTGATGGCCGAGCGATAGACCTCGCCGGTCTTGGGATCGGTGCGAACGGGCGAGGCCAGGCTATAAACGATCAGATCGATCTGGCCGAGATGCTCGCGGATCTGGGCGATGGTATCGGCCTTGATGGCATCGGAAAAGGCATCGCCTTCAACAGTGATGGCGACACGCCCCGCCGCTTTGGCCCGCTTTTCGAAGGCCCGGTTATTGTACCAGCCGGCAGAGGCCGTCTTGGTTTCGCTGGGCTCTTTTTCAAATGACACGCCAATGGTGTCGGCGCCTGAACCAAAGGTATTGACGATGCGCGAGGCCAGGCCATAGCCCGTCGAGCACCCAAGCACCAGAACGCGCTTGCGGCTGGAGGTGATCGGGCCGGTGACGACCACATGGTCGATCTGGCGCTGGACATTGGTGGCGCAGCCAATGGGGTGGGCGGTCGTGCAGATGAAGCCGCGAATCTTTGGTTCAATAATCACTGTGTCATCTCCGCACTAACCTGCCCCTGTTCGTCAGGGGGCGCCTGTGAATCTATCGGGTTCTAGCCCGATGTGGCACTGAGCGCCAGCGCGACCTTGCCGAGAAACGTCGTTCTCGGCAAGCATTTGGCCGGTCCGACGGCAATTGCCACCGGGGCGCGGGGCCCTTGCCTCGCCCCTGCACCGGAGGTGCGCGGCGGCGGCCTCAGACCCGTTCGAGCGCCACGGCGATGCCCTGGCCGACGCCGATGCACATGGTGGCCAGGGCCCGCTTGCCGCCACCCAGCGCCAGTTCCAGCGCCGCGGTACCGGCGATGCGGGCGCCGCTCATGCCGAGCGGATGGCCCAGGGCGATGGCACCGCCATTGGGGTTCACCTGCGCCGCATCCTCGGCCAGGCCCAGTTCGCGCAGCACGGCGATGCCTTGGCTGGCAAAGGCCTCATTGAGTTCGATGACGTCGAAATCACGGGGCGACAGGCCGAGGCGGGCGCACAGTTTCTTGGTCGCCGGGGCCGGCCCCATGCCCATGATGCGCGGCGGCACGCCAGCAGCGGCGCCGCCCAGAATGCGGGCGATTGGGGTCAGGCCATATTTCCTGGCGGCCGCTTCGGAGGCGATGATCAGCGCGGCGGCGCCATCATTGACGCCCGAGGCATTGCCGGCGGTCACCGTGCCATTGGGGAACAGCGCGCGCAGCTTGCCCAGCAATTGCAGCGTCGTCCCGGCGCGCGGATGCTCGTCAGTATCGACGATGACGGGGTCGCCCTTTTTCTGCGCGATGGTGACGGGCACGATTTCCCTGGCCAGTCGACCGTTCTGCTGGGCGGCCAGCGCCTTGTCCTGACTGCGCACGGCAAATTCATCCTGCGCCTGGCGCGACACGCCAAACTCCTGCGCCACGTTCTCGCCGGTCTCGGGCATGGAATCGACGCCATGGAGCGACTGCATCAGGGGATTGACGAAGCGCCAGCCGATGGTGGTGTCATAGATTTCGGCTTTGCGCGAAAAGGCGCTCTCGGCCTTGGGCAGCACGAAGGGCGCGCGGCTCATGGATTCGGTGCCGCCGGCGATCAGCAGTTCGGCTTCGCCCGATTTGATGGCCCGCGCGGCGGTGATGATGGCGTCCATGCCCGAGCCGCACAGCCGGTTGATCGTGGTGCCGGTGACACTGACCGGCAGGCCGGCCAGCAGCAGGCTCATGCGCGCCACATTGCGATTGTCCTCGCCAGCCTGATTGGCATTGCCAAAGATCACGTCGTCGACTGCTTCCCAATCGACGCCGACATGCTCGGCCATCAGGGCCTTGAGGGGGATGGCGCCAAGATCGTCGGGACGCACCGACGACAGGGCGCCGCCAAAGCGGCCAATGGGGGTGCGCTTATAGGCACAGATGAACGCTTCTGCCATCTCAGATCTCCGGGGCTACGAGGTCGGCGATATCGCCGGCAATCACCAGTTCGGCGCCGGTCACTGCCTGCAGTTCTTCCAGGCTGAGGCCGGCAAGTTTTTCGCGCAGCACGAAGCGCTGGTCGACGATGTCGATAACGGCCAGGCTGGTATAGATCCGGGTAACGCAGCCGACGCCGGTCAGGGGCAGGCTGCAGCGTTTCACCAGCTTGGGCTGGCCATGCTTGGTCACATGATCGGTGATCACCGCCACGCGTTTGGCGCCATGCACCAGGTCCATGGCGCCGCCCACGGCGGGCACGCCCTTGGGGCCGGTGCTCCAATTGGCCAGGTCGCCATTCTCGGCGACTTCATAAGCGCCCAGGATCGCCACATCCAGATGCCCGCCGCGCACCATGGCGAAGCTGTCGGCATGGTGGAAAAACGCCGCGCCGGGCTTGAGCGTCACCGCTTTCTTGCCGGCATTGATCAGATCCCAGTCCTCCTCGCCCTCGGGCGGGGATTCACCGAAATTGAGGATGCCGTTCTCGGTGTGGAAAATGGCCTGGCGGCCTGGTGGCTGGAACTTGGCCACCATTTCGGGAAAGCCGATGCCCAGATTGACATAGGCCTCGTTCTCGATGTCCTGCGCGGCGCGCCAGGCGATCTGGGCGTTGGAGAGTTTGTTGCTCATGAGTAAGCCACCCCGGCGCGCATCAGCGCCTCTTCCTGTTGGGCATCGGCGATCTCGACGATGCGGTTCACAAACAAGCCGGGTGTGATCACCTGCTCGGGGTCGATCGCGCCCGGCTCCACCACGCGCATTGCCTGCACCACGGTGAGGCCGGCAGCAGCCGCCATCAGGGGGGAGAAATTACGCGCCGCCTTGCGATAGGTGAGATTGCCCTGGCGGTCGGCCAGTTCTGCCTTGATCAGGGCCACATCGGCCTTGAGCCAGCGTTCCTGCACATACATGCGACCGTCGAACTCGGCTTCCGGCTTGCCCTTGGCCAGATCGGTTCCATAGCTGGTGGGCGTGTAGAAGGCCGGGATGCCGGCGCCGCCAGCGCGGATGCGCTCGGCCAAAGTGCCCTGCGGCACCAGTTCAAGCTCGATCTGGCCGGCGAGGTATTTTTCGGTAAAGGCGCGCGGATCGGCCGAGCGCGGAAACGAGCAGATCATCTTGGCGACCATGCCGGCGTCGATCATGGCGGCGATACCAATGCGGCCATTGCCGGCATTGTTGTTGACGATGGTCAGATTGGTCGGGCTGCCGGTAGCGCGAAAGCGATCGATCAGCGCATGAATCAGCTCGATCGGCGCGCCAGCGCCGCCAAAGCCGCCAATCATCAGCGTCATGCCATCGGCAATGTCCGCCAGTGCAGCAGCAAGATCGGGAACAGTCTTGTCCATGGCCAGATTTCCTCGGTGTGGATTGGCCTGACCTAAGCCCGGGGGCGATTGGCCTGCAAGTCAATCTGTGCGATATTGTGCATTTGTTGACATATCGCACAAACTGGAGCGACCATGGCCACTGCCGAGCGCGACATCATGGGCGGCCTCGCCAAGGGCCTGCTGGCCATCGAGACCTTCACCGCCGAGCGACCGCGCCAATCCATCGCCGAGGTGGCCACGGCATCGGGACTGGACCGGGCCACGGCGCGGCGCTGCCTGCTGACGCTGTCGCATTTCGGCTATGCCGATTATGACGGCAAGTATTTCACCCTGACGCCGCGCGTCCTGCGGCTGGGCACGGCCTGTCTTGCCACCATGCCGCTGCCCCAGGTGATTCAGCCGCTGCTCGACCAATTGTCCAACCAGCTGGGTGAAAGCTCCTCGGTGTCCATTCTGGATGGCAGCGAGATTGTCTATGTGGCGCGCGCCGCCCAGCGCAAGGTGATGTCCATTGGCCTGATGCCCGGCTCACGCCTGCCGGCCTTCTGCACCTCGATGGGACGGGTGATGCTGGCCGCGCTGCCCGAAGCGGAGGCGCGCGCCGTGTTGACGAGCACACCCTTGCTGGCGCGGACCAGCCACACCATCACGGCGATACCGGCACTGATGGCCGAGCTGGCCCGGGTGCGCGAGGCGGGCTATGCACTGATCGATCAGGAGGTGGAACTGGGGCTGCGCTCGATCGCCATTCCGCTTTTCAACGCCCGCGGCGCTGTCGTGGCGGCGCTCAATGTTGGCGTAGCGGCCACGCAGGCGCGCAGCGAGGAGCTGACCACGCTCTATTTGCCAGCCCTCAAGCTGGTGCAGGACCAATTGCGGGCCCTGCTCAGCTGACACTGTGAGCGCCGCCAGCCCGCAACAGCGCGGTCCAGCGGCGCTCACTCAGGCGTCGTTACATATCAAAGAACACCGTTTCCTTGTCGCCCTGCAGGTGAATCTCCAGCACGTAGCGCGGCACATCGCCGGCCTCCTTGCGGGCGATCAGGGTCAGCCGGCGGCGCGGGTCCATGATCTTGTTGAGCACATAGTCCTGACCATTGGCCTCGGCCTCATCCTCGAAGTAGAGCCGGGTCTGCAGCCCGATATTGATGCCGCGCGCCACAATCCACAGATTAACATGCGGCGCCATGGGCTTGCCATCAGGACCAGGCACCGGGCCGGGCTTGATGGTCTCGAAGCTGAACACGCCATCGCCATTGGTTGGCTGGCGGCCCCAGCCGGTAAAGGCAGGCGCCGAATTGGAGTTCGGGGCCATGGGCGCCACATAGGACCCATCGCCATCGGCCTGCCATAGCTCGACCAGCGCGTCATTGACCGGCGCGCCCGCGCCATCAAAAATCTTGCCGACAATGGTGATGCGATCGCCCTTGGTGTCGGGCGTCAGCATGGTGCTGCCGGGATCGGTGTCATAGACGCCCTTGATCTCGGCAAAGTTGGGGGTCAGCCCGATATGGACATAGGGCCCAGCGGTTTGTGACGGCGTCTCTTTCAGCGTCGGAACCGGGTGCAACATCAGTTCCCCTCCAGCTTGTTCTCGAACATGGTCGAACGGCGGCCGCGCAACACGATATCGAAGCGGTAGGCCAGCGCATCCATCGGCGTGGTGTTGTGTCGGTCGAGCCGGGCCACGAGCTGGTCAATGGCCGACTTGTCGGCAATCGAGCCGACAATGGGGCATTGCCAGATCATCGGGTCACCCTCGAAATACATCTGGGTGATGAGGCGCTGCGCGAAGGCATGGCCGAACACCGAGAAGTGGATATGGGCCGGCCGCCAGTCATTGACGCCATTGGGCCAGGGGTAGGCGCCCGGCTTGACGGTGCGGAACGAATAGAAGCCGTTCTCATCGGTTATGGCCCGGCCGCAACCGCCGAAATTGGGGTCGATTGGGGCGAGATAGGCTTCCTTCTTGTGCCGATAGCGGCCACCCGCATTGGCCTGCCAGAATTCCACCAGCGTATTGGGCACGGCCCGCGCATTCTCGTCGAGCACCTGACCATAGACGATCAGCCGCTGGCCGATGGCCTCGCTGCCATCCTGGCTGTAATTGCGGATCAGGTCGTTATCCAGCGGGTTGATGGCGGAGTGACCGAAGGTCGGCCCCGTCAGTTCAGAGGCCGTGCCGCTCAGCGACAGCAGAGCGTTCCTGGGCGCCCGAAAGGTGGTGCTCTTGTAGCCCGGGGTATTGGCTGGCGGATGCCAGGCGCGGTCTCGCTGATAAAGGACGCCGTCAGCGCCCGGCAGGATGATATCGCTCATCGTTTCGTCTCCAACTTGGCCAGTTCTTCCTTTGCCACCCCGAAGGCCCTATTGGCGGCCGGAACGCCGGCATAGACTGCCACGTGCAGCAGGGCTTCCTTGATATCGTCCGGCGTGCAGCCGGTATTGGCGCAGGCCCGCACATGCATGGCCACTTCCTCATCATGTCCCAATGCCGCCAGCAAGGCGATGGTCACCATGGAGCGCTCACGCCTGGTCAGCCCCGGCCGCGACCAGACCGAACCCCAGGCCCCTTCGGTGATGAAGGTCTGAAAATCGGCGTCGAACGGGGTCTTGCGCGCCGTGGCGGCATCGACATGTCCGTTGCCCAGCACGGCGCGGCGGGTTGCCATGCCCTGCTCAAAGAGCGTGGTTTCAGCCATGAGAATTCTCTCCGAGAAAATGCTCGATCAACGCGGCCAGCGCCGCCGGTTGTTCAATGGATGGAATATGCCCGACGCCGGGCAGTATCTCAAAACGAGCGCCGGCAATCGCATCGGCGCAGGCCCGGACCAGCTCGACCGGCGTTGATAGATCGGCTTCGCCGACCAGCACCAGAGTCGGTGTGGTGATGGCGTCGATCTCGTCGGTCAAATCGGTGTCGCGCAGCGTCGCACAGGTCGCGGCGTAGCCGGCGGGGTCGCTGCGCACAAACAGATTGCGCCAGCCAGCCACGTCGTCGGGCCGCTGCTCGAGGAAACCCGGGCTGAACCAGCGCGCCATCACCGCATCGGCGATCGAGCCGAGCCCGTGCTTGCTCACCGCATCGATGCGGGCATTCCAGCCGGCAGTGTCGCCCACCTTGGCTGCGGTGTCGCACAATACCAGCGCCGTCAGGCGGTCGGGCGCGCGCAAGGCAAACCCCTGCGCAATCAGCCCGCCCACCGAAACCCCGGCCAGGGCCAGCCGCTGCAGGCCCAGATGATCGAGCAGGCCAAGCAGGTCATCGACATGGTCGGCCAGCGCATAGTCGCCTGGTGGCGTGTCGCTGAGGCCATGGCCGCGCTTGTCATAGGACAGCACGCGGTAGCGGCTGGACAGCTGTGCGATCACGCCATCCCAGATGCGCGCATCGGTGCCCAGCGAATTGACCAGCGCAACAACCGGCGCCCCGGCAGGGCCGGCCAGACGGTAGTGCAGCAGCACGCCATTGATCCGAACGAAACTCATGCCATCTCCTCACCCACGATATAAGGGCCTGCCGACGCCCAAGTAAAATGATGAGTGCCGGGACAGACATAACCTATAGGGTATGTAAACTGGGAAGAGACCGGTCAGACTGCAATATCACATAACCAGCGACCGCATTTGCCAGCAATCCCGGCGTCGCGCGTCGGTAGCAGTACGGCGCCCGGGCGGCGCTATAGGATGCGCGTAGCGTCCTCGACAGCTTCCTGGTCGGTGCCGGGTACGCCCTCATTGCCTTCGGCGCGGTCACGATACAGCGCGGCGCGCGCCAGCAGCATCAGCGTCACCGGCGTGGTCACGGAGATGAAGATGAAGATCAGGATTTCGTGCAGCACGGGTCGACCCGACGCCACCGAAAAATACAGCGACGAGCCGGCCAGCAACAGTCCTGCCCCCAGGCTGGTGCCGAGCGTGGGCGTGTGAACGCGCTGATAGAAGGTGGAAAAACGGGCCAGCCCGATGGTGCCGATCAAGGTAATGGCGGCACCGGCCAGCACCAGCACGGCAACCAGCACGGCCGCCCATTCCGGCAAGCTCGACGCATCAATCATTCGATGACCTCCCCGCGCATCACGAACTTGGCCAGCGCGACGGTGGCGACAAAGCTCAGCAGGCCGATGACCAGGGCCGCCTCGAAATAGAACAGGCTGGTGGTGCGAATACCGATGGTCACCAGCAGCAGCGCCGCGCTGACGTAAAGGCTGTCGACGGCGACCACCCGGTCCTGCGCGCGCGGCCCGCGCAGCAGGCGCCAGCAGGCTATTGCCATGGCCAGGGCCAGCATGATCTGGGCACCGGTGACCGACCAGAAAATAATGACGCCGCTCATTGGAATATCTCCATCAGACGCTGCTCATAATTGGTCTTGAGGGCCGCCGCCCAGACTGCGCCGTCCGGCGTATCGAGCACATGGATCATCACGGTGCCGAGCCGGGAATTGTGGTGAACCCAGGCGCTTCCCGGGGTCGCTGTGACGATGCAGGCCAACACTGCAAGTGCGTTGGGCTCCTTGAGTTCAAGCTGGATGGTCACAAAGACCGAGCGCGGTGGCCGGCTCCGCAGGATCAGTGCAATCACCGCGATATTGGACGCCACCACGTCAATGACCACCCGCCAGAGCAATCGCGCAATGGCGCCAACATTCCGGATTTTCGGCTGGGGAGGCTCGACGGCGGCCACGGCCCAGCAGGCCAGGCTGGCGATGATGACGCCGAGCAGCAACTGCCCCAGGCTGTAACTGCCATCCAGCAGCAGCCACATGCCCAGCATTGCCAGCCAGAGCAGTGGATAGGGCCATAGCCGCTTCATCATGGCACCCCTCCATCCGCGCCGGCCAGCACGCTGCCGAGATAACCGATGGGGACATGCAGATCCTGCGCGGTGGCCTGCATATAGCCCATCGCCGGACCGGCCAGCACTGTCAGCGTCAGGCAGAGGCCGAGCAGCAGCAGCACCGGCAGCATTTCCACCACGCGAATGCGCGGCACCTCGGCATCAAAGGAAATCCAGTAGGTGTTTATGCCGGCGCGCAGCAGGCCGATCATCGCGGCCAGCCCGGAAATGATCAGCAGGGCCACCAGCCACCAGCTGGCCCCCGACACCGCTTCGCTGGCGCCCAGCCCCTCAAGGTTGAGCACCGCGCCAATCATGGCAAACTTGGCCAGGAACCCCGAAAACGGCGGCATGCCCGCCAGCAAGATGGCACAGATGACGAAAGCCATGCCCAGCAGGGCCAGCGTTCGCGGCGTGGCGACGCCGACCTCTTCTTCGGGCTCGCCGTCATCGCCAAAGGCTTCCAGCGTCACCGCCAGCACATCAGCGCCGGCACCGCGCCCGCGTTCCACCAGTTCCACCAGCAGGTAGAAGCACGACAGGGCGAGCGTGGAATTGACCAGATAATACAGGGCGCCAGCAGTCACCCCGGCATTCTCGTAGCCAATCATTGCCAGCAAGGTGCCCGATGACACCAGCACGCTGAACCCGGCCATGCGCGCCATGCCCTGGGAGGACAACACGCCGATGGTGCCGAAGGCGATGGTCGCCATGCCGCCATAGAGCAGCCACTGGCCGCCGAAATGGGCGGAGACGCCGGCCTCCAGACCAAACAGCAGCAGCGAGAGACGCAGGATGATATAGACGCCGACCTTGCTCATGATCGCAAACATCGCGGCGACCGGCGGACTGGCCGCCGCATAGGTGGTGGGCAGCCAGAAGCTCAGCGGCCACATGCCGGCCTTGACCAGAAAGGCGATGCCCAGAATGGCGCCACCGGCTTCGAGCAGCATGCGGCTGTCATCGGGCACCAGGGGAATGCGCAGCGCCAGGTCAGCCATGTTGAGCGTGCCGGTGACCCCGTAGATCAGGCTCACGCCGATCAGGAACAGCGCCGAGGTGACCAGATTGACCGCAACATAGTGCAGCCCGGCCCGAACCCGCAGACTGCCCGAGCCATGCAGCATCAAGCCATAGGACGCGGCCAGCAGCACTTCGAAGAATACGAACAGGTTGAACAGATCGCCGGTGAGGAAGGCGCCGTTGACGCCCATCAGCAGCAGCTGGAACAGGGTGTGGAAGTGTTGCCCGGCGCGCGCCCAGCGCGCACTGGCAAACAGCGCCGCGCTGAGCGCCAGCACCGCGTTGAGCACCACCATCATGGTGGAGAGACGATCGGCCACCAGCACGATGCCAAAGGGCGCCGGCCAGTTGCCGAGCTGATAGGTACTGATGTTGTACCCGCCGGCATTGGTGTCCACCAGCAGGGCCACGGAGGCGGCCAGCAGGACCAGCGTCGCCACGATGCTGATCGTCAGCTTGAGCACATGGTGGCGATCTTCGATCAGCACCAGAATTATCCCCGCCAGCAGCGGCAGGGCAATGGGCAGGATGGTGAGATGGGTCAGCAGGCTATCCAGCATCAGCGCTCGCGCCCATCGACATGGTCGGTGCCGGTCAGCCCGCGCGAGGCCAGCAGCACCACCAGAAACAGGGCCGTCATGGCAAAGCCGATGACAATGGCGGTCAGCACCAGCGCCTGGGGCAAGGGATCGGCATAGGCGCCAAGGTCACTGCTGCCATTGACAATGGAGGCCGCGCCGCTGCGCAGCCGTCCCATGCTGAAGATGAACAGGTTGACGGCATAGGACAGAAGCGACAGCCCGATAATGACCTGAAAGCTGCGCGGGCGCAGGATCAGCCACACGCCCGAGCCGGCCAGCACACCGATACTGATCGCCAGGATCATGGCCATTACCGGGGCTCCCCGCTTTTTTGTGGCGCGACCGGGACCGGGCGCAACCGCGCCGGCTTGGCGCCGCGGATCGACTGGTGGGCAATGGCGATCAGGATCAGCACGGTCGCGCCGACCACCAGTACGAAAACCCCCAGATCAAACAGCAGCGCACTGGCCAGCGGCACTTTGCCGAGCAGCGGCAGGTCCAGATACTGGAAGCTGGAGGTCAGGAAGGGCGCCCCGAACAGCCAGGCGCCCGCGCCGGTCAGCAGGGCGATCAACAGGCCCGCGCCGATCCAGTAGGTGGGCAGGATGCGCAGGCGCTCTTCCACCCAGCGCGTGCCACCCCCCAGATATTGCAGCACGAAGGCAATCGACATGGTGATCCCGGCGATGAACCCGCCCCCCGGCTGGTCATGGCCGCGCAGGAACAGAAACAGCGCCAGCACGATGATCACCGGAAACAGCCAGCGCATGATGACCGAGGGCACAAACAGGAAATTGGAGACGATCGTTCCCTCGGCATCGGCTTCGGAGCTGCGGCCGGCCTCGAATTCGCGCTGGATGCGTTGCTGCTCCGGGCGCTCGATACTGTCGGCGGCGGGACGGAAGCGGCGCAACAGGGCGAAGGTGGTCAGGGCCACGATGGCCAGCACGGTGATTTCGCCCAGCGTGTCAAAGCCCCGGAAATCCACCAAGATGACATTGACCACATTGCGGCCGCCTCCCAGGGCATAGGCGTTGTCGAGGAAGAAGCGGGAGATGGAATCGGGTGCGTCGTGGCTCATCACCGCATAGGCGATCAGCGCGATACCCGTGCCGAAAATAACGGCCAGCACCACGTCGCGCAGGCGGCGAAAACGGGCGCCGCGTGATCGTGCGATGTCGATCCTGGCGGCCTCGTCACGCTTGGGCAACCAGCGCAGGCCGAGCAGGATCAGCACCGTGGTGACGATCTCGACCAGCAATTGGGTCAGCGCCAGATCGGGCGCCGAGAACCAGACAAAGGTGATGCTGGTGGCCAGACCGGCGCCGCCCATCAGCATCAGCGCGACCAGACGGTGGTACTTGGCCTGGATTGCCGCGCCGATGGCACAAATGGTGCCGACCACCCAGACCACCGCCAGCGCGGGATCGGCATCGGCCAGCGACAGGCTGATCGGCCCCAGGCCGGCCATGAGGGGCAGAGCGCCGGCCAGGACGGCAACGCTGATCAGAATGGCCAGCTGCGGCTGCAGCCGGCGCGTGCCGAACACCCGCTCCAGCGCCTTGGCCCATTTCACCGACAACAGGATCAGCAGCCGCTCGAAGACCCGGGGCGCCGCCAATCCGCGGATCAGCGGCGCGCCGTCGATGCCGCGCGCCAGATAGGGTTGCAGCGCCAGATAAAGGACGATGCCGCCCAACAGCGCCGCAAAGCTCATCAGCAACGGGGTGGTGAAACCGTGCCAGACCGACAGGCTGTAATAGGGGGCGTCTGGCCCCAGCACTGACAGCACCGCGCTGCCCAGATAGGGGCCTATGGTAATGCCGGGAATAACCCCGACCAGCAGGCAGATCAGCACCAGAACTTCGATGGGCCGGCGCATCAAGGCGGGCGGCTCATGCGGCACGCGGTCGAGTTCGGTGGGGGGTGGGCCAAAGAACACGCCATGGATGAAGCGCAGCGAATAGGTGACGGCAAACAGGCTCGCCAGCACGGCCACCACCGGCAGCGAGATATTGTAGAACGGGTTGGAATTGCGCAGCGCGGTCTCGGCGAAGAACATTTCCTTGGAGAGGAAGCCGTTCAGCAGGGGCACGCCGGCCATCGCCGCCGCGGCCACCATGGCCAGGGTGGCGGTGAAGGGCAGGAAGCCGAACAGTCCGCTGAGCCGGCGGATGTCGCGTGTCCCGGTTTCGTGGTCGATAATACCGGCGGCCATGAACAGCGAGGCCTTGAAGGTGGCGTGATTGACGATGTGGAAAATCGCCGCCACCAGCGCCAGCGGCGAACTCATGCCGATCAGCGTGGTGATCAGGCCGAGATGGCTGATGGTGGAATAGGCCAGCAGGCCCTTGAGATCGTGTTGGAAAATTGCCGAATAGGCGCCGATCAGCAGGGTGGCCAGGCCGACATAGGTAACGATCCAGAGCCAGGCTGCCGTACCCGACAGCACCGGCCAGAGCAGCACCAGCAGAAACACGCCGGCCTTTACCATGGTCGCCGAGTGCAGATAGGCCGACACGGGCGTCGGCGCCGCCATGGCGCGGGGCAGCCAGAAATGGAACGGAAACTGGGCACTTTTGGTGAAGGCGGCAAACAGTACCAGCAGCAGGAGCGGCAGATAGAGCGGGTGATCGCGGATGGTGTCGTCAGCGGCCAGCACCACATCGAGATCGTAGCTGCCCACGATATGGCCGATCAGCAGCATGCCCACCAGCAGCGCCAGGCCACCGGCGCCCGTGACGATCAGGGCCATGCGGGCGCCATCACGGGCCGTGGAATTATGGTGCCAATAGCCGATCAGGAAGAAGGAGAAGATCCCGGTCAGTTCCCAGAAGATCACCAGCTGGATCAGATTGCCCGACAGCACGATGCCCAGCATGGCGCCCATGAAGGCCAGGAAAAAGGAAAAGAACCGCGGCACCGGGTCCTTGGGCGACATGTAGTAGCGGGCATAGAGGACGACGAGAAAGCCAATCCCGGTCACCATCACCGTGAACAGCCAGGACAGCCCGTTCAGCCGCAACACGATGTTCAGCCCGAGGCTGGGCAACCACGCCAGATCATAGCGGATGATCTGGCCGTCGGCGATCTGGGGATAGCTGGCGATGGCCAGGCCAAAGCCGACCAGCGCAATGGTGCCGGCCAGAAGGGCCGCCGTGGTGCGGGCGCCTGCCTTGAGCAGTCCCGCAGCCAGACTACCGACAAACGGCAGGACGATCAGGACAATAAGAATCGTATCGCCTGCCATCCTGGGGTGCGGTTCCTCGCGTTATCGAATCGGGTATCTGCCTAGACAAAGCATATTGCGCGGCAAGACAACCGGAAATCAACTACGCGGGGCATTTGCTATGGTCTGTCGCGGCCATAGCGCTGGCTGGTCAGGTAATTGCCTGACCCCTGGATGGCGCCCTAGTCGAGTACGGCCTGCAGAAATTCGCGGGTACGCGCTTCGCTGGGGTTGGTAAACAGCTCTTCGGGCGTGCCCTCTTCGCGGATCTGGCCCTGATCGAAGAAGCAGACCCGATCGGAAATTTCTCGGGCGAAGCGCATTTCGTGGGTGACCAGCAGCATGGTCAGGTCATGCTCTTCGGCCAACCGGCCAATGACGGTCAGCACCTCGCCGACCAGTTCGGGATCGAGGGCCGAGGTGGGCTCGTCAAACAGCAGGATGCTGGGGCGCATGGCCAGGGCCCGGGCGATGCCGACCCGTTGCTGCTGGCCGCCCGACAGCTGATGCGGATATTTGTCGGCCTGATCGGACAGGCCGACCAGTTCAAGCAGTTCCAGGCCGCGCTCGCGGGCCGCCGTCTTGCTCAGGCCAAGTACCTTGACCGGTGCTTCGGTGACATTGCGCAGCACGCTCATATGCGGGAACAGATTGAACTGCTGGAACACCATGCCCAACTGCCCGCGCATCTTGCGCAGATGGGCTTCGCTGGCCGGCCGCAGACCGTCGGGACCCTGCTCGTGCCAAAGCGGCTCGCCATTGACGGTGACCATGCCGCCATCGATGCCTTCAAGCGTCATCAGGATGCGCAGCACGGTGGATTTGCCCGAACCGGACGGCCCGATAATGGTGACCTTCTCGCCGCGCTTGACTTCGAAATCGAGTTCGTTGAGCACCGTCAGATCGCCGAAGCGCTTGATGACCTTGTCGAATTTGATGATCGGATTGGTGGTGTCGGTCATTTCAAGGGTATCCCCTGCTTGGGCAGCCAGGCATCGAGCAGGCGGACGCCTGACGATGCAACCAGCGTCATGATGAGATAGAGGCCACCGACCAGCGACAGCGGGATGAGATAGCTGAAGGTGCGATCGCCGACAATTTTGGCGACGTTGAGCATTTCGAGCACGGTGACGACCGAGAGAACCGGGACGTCCTTCATGATCGACACCAGATAATTGCCCATGGCCGGCACGATGCGGGGCACGGCCTGCGGTACCACGATATGGGTAAACGTCCGCGCGGCCGTCAGGTTGAGGGCCCGCGCTGCCTCGTGCTGATCCTTGGGCACCGCTTCCAGACCCGCACGATACACCTCGGACGTGTAGGCGCTGTACTGGATGCCCAGGGCCAGGGCCCCGGTCATGAAGGCGGGCAGCACGATGCCGTATTCGGGCAGCACGTAGTAGAGAAAGAACAACTGCACCAGCAATGGCGTGTCGCGGATGAATTCGGTGATGAGGGTCGCCGGCCAGGAGATCCAGCGCGAGGGCGCGCTTTTGAGAATGGCAAACACCAGTCCCAGCACCAGCGCGACGAAAAAGCCGAGCACGGCAGCCTGAATGGTGACCCACATGCCGATCAGCAGGATCGGCATGATGGAGATGGCGAAGGCGAGCGGGCTGGAAAGGTCCCAGGCATATCCGAACAACATGGGCTAGCCTCCCACCGTGCGCCAGCGCGTCACATAGCGCTCGAGCAGTCGCATCGCGGCGGTGACCACCAGCGCCATGCCAAAATAGGTGAACAGCAGCATGGAGTAGATCGTCGTGCTGTCCTGGGTGAAATTGCGGATCTGCTCGGCGCGGAAGGTCAGGTCGCCCAGGCTGATCAGCGACACCAGCGCGGTGTCCTTGAGGTTCTGTACCGCCAGATTGCCGAAGGACGGCATCATCTCGGGAATGGCCTGCGGAATGGTGATGTTGAACAGGGTCTGGCGTGCGGAAAAGTTCAGCGCCCGCGCCGCTTCGTGCTGATCGCTATGGACCGCCTGGATGGCGCCGCGCACAACTTCAGCGCCATAGGCACCAATGTTGAGGCCCAAAGCCAGCACGCCGGCGATCACCGGCGGCAAGCGCAGGTCGATGCCTATCGCCGCGCCGGCCAGTGGCAGCGCGAAATAGAGCCAGAACAGTTGCACCAGCAGTGAGGTGCCGCGAAACACTTCGATATAGGCGACCGAGACGCCCTTGATGATCCAGTTGTGCGACAGCTTGCCGATGCCGGCGGCGAAGGCGAGCACGGTACCGAGCACGGTGGAGTAGAGCGTGAGCTGGACCGTGACCCAGGCACCCTCCATCAGCGGCGCAATATAATCTGTCCAATGCATGTGGAGATCCCTGCCGAGCGGCGTTGCAACACGACTTGGGCGGGCGCCGGAGCACCCGCCCAAAACTTTGTCAATTTGCGCAGTTTACTTGGCGCAGAGTTCTTCGGTGGTACGCTGGCCCGAGCCATCAATGTCAGACTGCGCGAAACCGTAGCCCGACAGGGTTTCGGCCCATTCGGGCGTCTGCTTGAATTCGGCGAGGGCCTCATTGACAGCATCGCGCAGTTCCTCATTGCCACTGGCAAAGGTGAAACCGCCCCAGCTACGCACCGCCACGCCGTCAATCACGGGGTCAGTGAAGTCGCCGGCCAGTTCGACGCCATCGCCCTGGTCTGCCAGACCGCTGGCGGTCAGGCTGGTAGCAGCATAGGCGTCTGCGCGGCCGGTGGCGACCGTGGAAATGGCGTCGGCATTGGCCGCAATGGTCACCATGTTGGCGTCGGCAACACCGAGCTTCTGCAGCATTTCCAGCTGATCGGCGCCGGCCATGATGGCCACCTTGTAGTCGGCATTGTCGGCGAAATCGCTATAGGCGTGGATGCCCTTGGGATTGCCCTCAGCCACCAGCAGGCCTTCGCCATAGGAGCTGTTGGGCTCCGAGAACAGCACCTGATCGCAGCGATCGGGCAGGATCGCCATTTCGGCGGCAACCATGTCGAAGCGATCAGCCTTCAGGCCGGGGATCAGCGAGGAGAAATTGGTGGTGACCCACTCGATATTCTCAACGCCCAGCTGTTCCATCAGCGCCTTGGCGACGTCTGGGCCGGCGCCCAGGGCCTCGCCATTCGGATCGACATAGCCATAGGGAATCTCGTTGGCCACGGCGATGCGGATGGTGCCCGATTCCTTGATCTCTGCGAGCGTGGCAGCGCTGACGGCCGTGGAGGCCATTGCGGACACGGCGATGGCAGACAGCGCCATCAGTGCAGTTGTTCCGAATTTCGTCATTGTGTTGCTCCTCGTTGATTTGGGCAGGTAAACCGGCTGCAGCCCAGAAATTTCAGCCGGCAAGGTGTCAGGCGGCGGCGTGCAGTTTCTCGCGCTGCGCCGGGGCCCAATTCTCGATCAGGCCCTTGTGCAGGGCCTTGATGGTTGCTTCGAAATCGACCTGCTCGACCACGACCTGCAGATCCACCTTGCGGATCAGGTCGTGCACGCCGAGCGGCTCGATGCTGGCATCGGCCAGCGCCTTGATGGCCTGCATCAGCACGGCGGTGCCGCTGAGGTCACGGCCAATGGCCGAGACGATCGACACCTTGCGCAGGCTGATTTCGGCGTTGGGAAAGGCCGCTGCAAGATCGCTTTCGACCCGGCGGATGGCCTTCATCGACCCCTTGAGAAAATGGGTGATGGTGTTGGCATTGGAGGTCTTGGAGATGATCCAGACGCTGTGGCGCTTGAGCGCATCGAGAATGCCGACGTCATAGCCTTTGACCCCCACCATGTCCTGATCGTAAAATTCGAAGGCAAAGACATTCTTCAGCCCGGTGACGATCTCGACCTGGGGGGCCCGGGCGCGCAGATCGGAACGGATCAGCGTGCCGGCATGCTCGGGGTCAAAGGCGTTCTTGACGCGCAGCGGAATGTCGGCCTGGCGCAGGCTCTTGGCAGCGCGAGGGTGGATGGCTTCCATGCCCATATTGGACAGCTGATCGGCCACGTCATAATTGGTTTCGCCAATCACCCGCACCACATCCACGCCAACCACCCGTGGGTCTGACGAGGACAGGTGGAACTCCTTGTGGATGATGGCTTCGCTGGCGCCGGTAACCACGGCCACGCGCGACAGGGTCACCTCGCTATAGCCGCGATCATAGGTGCCCATCAGGATTTCGCTGCACTGGGCATAGCCCGATACGATGGGCAGTTCGCTGCCCAGGTCGATATCGGCAAAGGCCCGGGTGATCACCTCGTCGAGCGGCAGATGGGTGTCGTCGCGCCAGCCGGTCAGATCAACGAAGCGTGCGGTGACGCCGTGCATGTTGAGCAGCATGGCCGTATTGAAAGCCGATTGCGCCTCCCCCAGCGAAGCGAGCATCTCGCGCACGGTGAGCAGGTGCTGCTGCAGCTGGAAATGGCCGAACGAGCACAGCCGCGACAGGTCAATCAGACAGGAGCGCACGCCTTCGACACGTTCCTGGGCAAAGCGGTTGGCGGTCTGGCGGGCGCCTTCATCGCTGAAAATCTCGGCGTTCTGGGCATACATCTGCTCGGCCACCGCGTTGAGGGCATTGCCCCAGCTCCAGCCGCCTTCGGCATTGGCGAACAGGGCATAGACGCCCGGCTCGCCCGATTTCTTGTGCTCGAGCAGGCTGTCGGTCATCCCGGCATAGGCCGAGACGACAAAGATGCGATTGTAGAGTTCGGCACCCCGGCGTTTGCCGATCAGCACCGTGTCGAGCAGTTCTGCGGTGCGCGACATCGAGGTGCCGCCGATTTTTTCGACCGTATGGCCGCTATGTGGTTCCGTCATGTCGTCTCCGGTGCTTCCCTGGACCAGCCAGGGAGGCGATGCCTTGGGGTAAAAATTCGGGGCGGCCGGCCTAGACGAGTTTGCCACCCTCGATCTCGATGGGCGCCTCGGGGTCGCGCGAGCTGAGGAAAGCCGGGCGCGGCTTGTTGGCGGCAAATGGCGCCACCACGCGATTGGACCAGGCGTTGTAGACAAAGAAGGCGTTCGAGCGCGGGAACGGGGTGATGTTGCCGTTCGAGCCATGGATGGTGTTGCAGTCAAACAGCACCACCGTGCCGGCCCGGCCCGCGGCGTAGTCGACGCCGAATTTCCCGGCCAGTTTGGACAGGCTCTCCTGCGAGGGCACCCCGATTTCCTGCTTTTTCAGCGAGGTCTTGTGGTTGTCCTCGGGGGTTTCGCCGGCACAGGCGATAAAGGTCTGGTGCGAGCCCGGCATCAGCATGAGCGGGCCGTTGAGCGCATCATTGTCGGTCAGAAGGATCGAGGCCGAGATGGCGCGCATGCGCGGCATGCCGTCCTCGGCGTGCCAGGTCTCGAAATCGGAGTGCCAGTAGAATTCCTTGCCGGTGAAGCCCGGCTTGTAGTTCAGGCGCGACTGGTGGAGATAGACATCGTCGCCCAGCAGATAGCTGACCCGGCCGGCCACCCGCTTGTCACGGGCGAGGCGGTCAAACAGGGCGTTCTGCTCGTCGAGCCGGAACACCGTGCGCACTTCGGCCGAATTGGGTTCGGTGATGACGTTTTCGGGCGCCAGCCCGGCATCGCCCGAGCGCATCCGGGCAGATTCGGCCTGCAGCGCCTCGATCTCGCTGGCGGAAAACACGCCCTTGAGCACGAGGTAGCCGTTCTTTTCAAACGACTGGGTTTCGGCGCGGGTGAGCGGCGCCTCGGGTGACCACTTGCCCCAGACCGTGGGGTCCTTGCGCTCAAGCCATTGTTCCTGTGGCAAGCGGGTGGGGTAGTCGTCCTGGGCAACGGGATTGGAAGCGGGCATTGTCATGTCATTTCCCTTCGATTGGAGGATGAAAAGGGACGCGACTAGGCGTCTTCGGGCACGGGGGCGTAGGAGCCATCTTCGCGATGGACCTCGGTGCCGGTCACCGGCGGGTTGAAGCAGCAGGCCATGACCAGTTCGCTGCGTGCGGTCAGGCGGTGCCTGTCGTGCTGGTCGAGCGCATACATCACGCCGGGGCGGATCTGGTGAACCTTGCCGGTGTCGAGCTCCTCGATGCTGCCCTCGCCGGACACGCAATAAACGCTCTCGAAGTGATGCTTGTAGTGGAACACGTGGCTGGTGTTGGCGTGGATGCGGGTGATGTGAAAGCTGAAGCCCATGGCGTCGCCGGCCAGCAACAGGCGGGTGCTGTCCCAGCCATTGGCCTTGACCAGGCGTTCGCCCGTGCGGGCTGTTTCAAGATCTCTGACGATCATGGTAAAATCCTTGGTTATTCGGCAGCAGCGCGGCGGGTGCCCATGGCCGATTCAAACGCGGCTTCAAGGGTGTCGAGGCCGGCGGCAAGCTGCTGCCTGGAGATGGTGAGGGGCGCCAGAACCTTGACGATTTCGTCAAAGCTGCCCGAGGTTTCGATGATCAGGCCATTGGCAAAGCAGGTCTTGCAGATGGCGGCGGCGTGTTCGCTGCTGCCGGCATCAACGCCCAGCATCATGCCGCGGCCCTTGACCGACAGGTCATGTTCTTCGGCAATGGCGCCCAGGCGATCAGCCAGATAGTCGGCCTTGCCGGCCACCTCGGTGGCGAAGCGGTCATTGCTCCAGAATTTCTCAATGGCAGCGGCAGCGGTGATGAAGGCGTGGTTATTGCCGCGGAAGGTGCCGTTATGCTCGGCGGGCTTCCAGATATCGTGCTCGGGCTTGATCAGCGTCACCGCCAGCGGCAGGCCCATGCCCGACAGCGACTTGGCCATGGTGATCAGATCGGGCGACAGGCCCATGCCGTCAAACGAGAAGAAGCCGCTGGTGCGGCCGCAGCCGGCCTGGATATCGTCGATGATGAACAGCGCGCCGTGCTTGCGGGCAATCGCCTCGATCTGGCGCAGCCATGCGGCGGAAGCCGCATTGAGGCCGCCCTCGCCCTGCACCGTCTCGACGATGATGGCGGCCGGCGCATCGACGCCGCTGGAGGGGTCCGACAGCTGACGCTCGAGCAGGTCGGCGGTGTTGATGTCGGGGCCGTAATAGCCATCAAAGGCGGCGCGGGTCACGCCGGACAGGGGGGTCGAGGCGCCCTGGCGATGCTTGCCATTGCCGGTCGCCGCCAGGGCGCCCAGCGTGACGCCATGAAAGCCATTGGTGAAGGAGATGACATTGGTGCGGCCGGTCACCTTGCGCGCCAGTTTCAGCGCCGCCTCAACGGCGTTGGCGCCGGTCGGGCCGGTGAACTGGACATGATACTTCATGTCGCGTGGCTTGAGGATGTGCTCCTCGAAACTGGCCAGGAAGTGCTCCTTGGCGTCGGTGAACATGTCCAGGCCATGGGCAATGCCGTCGGCCGAAATATACTCGATGAGCGCCGCCTTGAGGTCGCGATCATTGTGGCCGTAATTGAGGGTCGAGCAGCCGGCCAGAAAGTCGGTATAGGGCTTGCCATTGGTGTCGTAGATGGTGGCGCCGACCGCCTTGTCGAACATTTTCGGAAAGCTGCGCGAATAGGAGCGGACGCGGCTTTCAACGCGGTCAAAGGTGGCCAGTGGCGAAATTGTTTTGGTCAAGGTCATAGAGCAGGTCTCCCAGGCGGGTGTCGGTCAAATATGTGCAGGTCGGGTCAGGCAGCGCTGAGGCTGTCGACGCGATCCCGATGAATTGGTCCAATGGTGACGCCGAGTTCGCTGGCATGCTGCCCGGCAAAGTGGGCTGCCCGATCGAAGCGTTCGGCCCGCTGCAACGGCGCATCGAGCTTGCGGGCCACCGCCGTGAACAGCGCCCAGGACGCCGCATTGTCCTGGGTGATGGTGCAGGCAATATGCCGGATATGGGCATTGTCCGGACGCGCCAGAACCTCGCCGATCAACTGCCCGGCCAGGCCCCGGCCCCGTGCCGCGTCACTGACGCAGATTTGCCAGACAAACAGCGTGTCGGGCTGCATGGGCGGAATGTAGCCCGACATCCAGCCCACCAGTTCGCCATCTGTTTCAGCAAGGGCGCAGGTGGCCGAGAAGTCGCTGCACTGCAGCAGATTGGCATAGAGCGAATTGCCGTCGAGCGCCGGCGTGGCCGCGATCAGCGCCCAGACCCGGGGACCATCGGTTCCCAGCGGGGCACGCAGCCGGATTGCGGGGTTCCCGGACGCGTCTGTCAGACGCCGACCAGGACTATTCACAGTGGTGTTCCCTTCAATCATGTGGCATGTATTTAGCTTGTGAGAACTAAATGTCAACACGACGCTATGCGATGGACCGCGCTCCGAAACGGCATTAATAGGCCGTAACCCGCACATTTCCTCGTATTTCTCGATGGAAATCGCTTCGCAGATTATTTTATCCACCGGAGGCACATGGCGGGATATGGCAAATTACTTTGTCGTATCTAAGCAAAACTCGACAAGGGTGATCGTCTATTGTGCTTGGGTTCACGCGGCAGCGGCGCTAGGATAACAAAGAGGATCGACATGGGTGCCGCGGTGCAGAATCGTACAAAAATTGCCTTGACGGCCATGCGCAAAATTCTGCGCACCACCGAGCTCAACAGCAAGCGCCTGATGCGGGAGACGGGCCTGACGCCCTCGCAACTGATTTTCCTGCAGATGTTGGAGGATGAGCGCGAGCAGACGGCCGGCTATGTGGCGGGCCGCATGGGCATCACCCAGGCCACCACCACCGCCTTGCTGCAAAAGCTCGAAGCGCGGGGGATGATCCAGCGCCGCAAGGGGGAGGCCGACCGGCGCCAGGTCTGGCTCTCCCTGACCGATGCCGGGCACAAGGTGTTGCAGATCGCGCCGGACGGCGCCCATGCGCGCTTCCAGGAGGAATTCGGGGCACTCGAGGATTGGGAGCAGGCCATGCTGGTCGCCGCGCTGGAGCGGGTGGCTGCGATGCTGGGCAATGACGAACAGGGCGTCGCCGCCGTGCTGGACGCCACCGCCGTGCTCTCCAGTGACTAGCTGTTCAGTCCCGGCCTTTTGAGCGTCCGGGTTGCCGGATCATCGCGCGGGCACGCCCGCCAGAAACTTGTCCCCGCCCCGCTAGCCTGCCCCATACTGTGTCCGTTCCCGCCATTCACGCGGCCCCGACGCAGGGCCGGGCGGGAAGACCGTGGGATGGGGGCGCCTGTCCAGTGGGGTTGGAAACTCGGCAGCCGGGCCTGCAATACTGGTACCGCCTGAACCGGACCCTGCAGCAAAGCGGCTCGTGACGGGCGGCCTTTGGGCCCTTTATCTGTTTCGGAAGGTTCGATGGCCGTCCGTCACCCCGTGTCACCGCGACGCCGCAAGGCCGGGCGGCGCTGAGTCGTGTGGCGAACAGTTTCGCCGGCTGTCGGCAAAAGACGCCCCGTTGTTCGAACCCGGCTGTCCCGCTTGTCCCCGCCCCTCGTTCCAGCCGGATACTTCGTGCAAAGGAGAACCCCAATGGATCACACACCCCGCCTCACACTGCCATTCATCATGCCGGGCCAGGCGCAAAAGCACATCACGCACAATGAGGCCATCCAGACGCTCGACGCGCTGGTGCAGCCCACTGTGGAAAGCCGCACGCTGGCCACGCCCCCGGCCACCCCGATGGCCGGAGAAGCCTGGATCGTACCCGCTGGCGCAACGGGCGCCTGGTCTGGCCACAGCAATGAGATCGCCGCCTTCCAGTCGGGCGCCTGGAGCTTTCTTGATCCGGCTGCCGGCTGGCAGGTGTATGACCGTTCCGACCAGACCCAGATGGTGTTTGATGCCGGCGCCTGGACCCCGTTGGTGTCGCTCGGCGCCGCCCTGCCGCAGCTCGGCATCAATACCAGCGCCGACACCACCAATCGCCTTGCGGTCGCATCGGCGGCCAGCCTGCTCAGCCATGCCGGCAATGGTCATCAGGTAAAAATCAACAAGGCCGCGCCCGGTGACACCGCCAGCCTGCTCTATCAGACCAACTGGTCCGGCCGCGCCGAAATGGGTCTGGCCGGCGATGATCACTGGCGCCTCAAGGTCAGCCCCGATGGCGTCACCTGGATCGATGCGATTACCGTCAATGCGGCCACTGGCGCCGCGACCGTTGCTGCCAGCATCCAGCCCGCCACCGACAACGCCATGACGCTGGGCGGCCCCGGCGCGCGCTGGTCAACCCTGTGGGCGGCTACCGGCACCATCCAGACCTCCGACGCGCGTCTGAAAACCGACATCGGCGTCTGCGATCTCGGGCTTGATTTCATTCTGTCGCTGGCCCCGGTGCGCTATCGCTGGCGCGTCGGTGGCCAGGCGGCGGGCGCGAGCCTTCCCGGGCGGCGCACCCATTATGGCCTCCTGGCGCAGGACGTGGAGGCGGCCCTCGCCGGCAGGGATTTCGCCGGCCACATCCTGGCCGACCCCACCGATCCCGACAGCGAACAGGGCCTGCGCTACGATGCCTTCATCGCCCCCCTGATCGCGGCAGTGCATGAGCTGGCCCGCCGGGTGAAAGCACTGGAGAGTAATTGAGATCGCCGCCCGGTCGAAAGCTCCCCCGACAACGCTGTCGTGCGCCGGGGCGCTCCGGCCCGGCTGGCCCCGATACAGGGTGAGCGCGATAAATTTTGCCGCCCGGCTGGCGCGGCGCAATTCTCCCCGCTAGTTTGACGCACGTACGTCTGGGAGGAATACGCGCATGAGCGGCAAGCGCTTGGGGATCGGCTTTATCGGCGCCGGCAATATTTCGTCGGCCTATCTGCGGGCCATCACCGGCCATGAAACCATGGCCGGCTTTCCGGTCCTCGATATCAGGGGGCTGGCCGATATGCGCCCCGAGGCGTCGCAGGCCCGCGCCACCGAATTCGGCCTGAGCGCGATGAGCATCGACGAGATGCTGGCCAGCCCCGACATCCAGCTGATCGTCAACCTGACCATCCCCCGCGCCCATGTCGAGGTCGGCCTGCGCTGTCTGGCCGCCGGCAAGCACGTCTATTCGGAAAAGCCGCTTGGCATCAATTATGCGGAGGGGCGCCAGCTGCTCGACGCGGCCAACCGGGCTGGCCTGCGCATCGGCTCGGCACCCGATACCTTCCTGGGCGGCTCGCACCAGCAGGCGCGCAGCGTGGTCGATAGCGGGGCGCTCGGCCAGCTGGTCGGCGGCACCGCCTTCTTTCAGTGCCCGGGCCACGAAAGCTGGCACCCCGATCCGGCCTTCTACTACGATATCGGCGGCGGCCCGGTGCTCGACATGGGTCCCTATTATATCACCGACCTGGTCAACCTGCTCGGCCCGGTGGCGCGCGTCTCGGCCATGAGTTCGCGCCTGCGCGCCCAGCGCCCCGTCACCTCCGAGCCCCGGAAGGGCGAGATCATGGACGTCAGGATCGACACCCATGTCACCGGCGCGCTGGGCTTTGCCAATGGGGCCATCGTGCAGGTCGGGCTCAGCTTCGATGTTGCCGCGCACAAGCATGTGCCGCTCGAACTCTATGGCACCGAGGCCAGCCTGATCGTTCCCGATCCCAATTTCTTCGGCGGCGATGTGGAACTGCGCAAGCGCGGCAAGGGCGAGGACTGGACCCCGGTCCCGGTGACCCAGCCCTATGCCGATGGCAATTATCGCTCGCTCGGCGTCGCCGACATGGCGCACGGCATTCTCGACAATCGCCCGCATCGCGCCAATGGCGATCTGGCCCTGCATGTGCTCGAAGTCATGGAGGCCTTCGAAACCGCCTCGCGCGATGGCCGCACCATCGATATCAAGACCCCCGTCGCGCGTCCCGAGCCACTGGCAAGCTCGCTGCGCAACGGCGTGCTGGGCTGAGCCATGCTCCGGGGTGACAGCATGGCGCGTGCCGGGGTAAGCACACGGCAATGTCCCGTCACACCCGGACCACCATGACCGCGCAATTGCCCACCATTGTCAGCTTCTGGCATGGCCCGATGAGCTGGCTCGAGGCCCTCTCGATCGCCTCCTTCCGCCGCCATGGCCACGCCGTGGAGGTCTATTCATTCGACCCCATTGCGGGCCTGCCACCCGGCGCCATCGCGCGCGACGCCGCCGAGGTGCTGCCACGCGACAAGCTGGTATTCTACAAAGGCAAGGGCACGCCCGGCGTGTTTTCCGATTATTTCCGCATGATGGTGCTGCGGCAGGGTCGCGGCATCTATGCCGATCTCGACGTCTATTGCGTCCGCCCCATAGAAGGCCCGCCCGATTATCTGATGGCCTATGAGCGGCCCGGCTCGATCAACGGCGCGGTGCTGCATATCCCGGCCGATGCCCCGCTGCTCGACGATCTGCTGTCGATTTTCACCGACACCGAGCGCCCGCTGCTGGAGCCGCATCTGCCGCTGTTCCGGCGTCTCGAAGTCGCCGCTAGGCGCCTGCTGGGCGAAAAAATCGCGCCCGAAGACATGCAATATGGCGCCACCGGCCCGATGGCCCTGACCCATTATATGGCACAGCACGGGCTCGAGCATCTGGTGCGGCCCAGCACGGCGCTCTACCCCATCCCCTATGAAGGTATTCCCGCCCTGATGCTGGCGGGCTCCAGCATTGATGGCGCGATTGCCCCGGACACCCTGGCCGTCCATCTCTGGCGCAGCCAGCTGACCCGCCGCGGCCGCGCCGACCTGCCGCTGCCCGAACCCGGTAGTGCGCTCTGGACCCTGTGCGAGCGCGAGGGCATTGAACTCGATCAGCGCTAGCTGAGCCGCAGCAGCTTTTTCCACCAGCGCCGCCAGCGGTGCCGGGCGAAGCGATAGAACAGTTCATTGGTCATCACGTGCCGATAGAACCGGGCATGGGCGCTGGAGTGCAGGATGCCCGACAGCACCCCCCAGGGCTTGGCTTTGCGCGTGTAGTGCAGAATGGCCGGGTTCATCCCCTCATGGGCGGCATGGGCGTCGATGGTATTCCAGCGCCATGGCAGGGCCAGCCAGTTATTGTGAAAGATCAGGTTGAGCATGTCCTGGTCGTAATACAGCCGGCTCATGATGCCGCGCGCCGCCAGCTCCGTGACCTGCGCTCTGATATCGATGGCGCGCCACGCCACCAGATCGATCAGCAGCATGCCGGAGTTGAAATAGGGGTCGGCATATTCGAACAGATCCCGGTTCTGCACCATGTCGCGCTTGCCCATGATGAAGGGATCCACCGAGTCGCGTACGGCCGCCAGCGGGAAGCCTGCCAGATCGGTGTCATACAGCGTCTCGATCGGGTCGCGCACCATCATGTCGCAATCGAGATAGATCACCCGCTCGACGTGTTCGGGCAGGAGGCTGCCGAGCAGCAGGCGGCCATAGACCACCTTGGGCCATTGCGTGCTGGTGGGCAGGTCGCGGACGACGTGTTCGAATTCTGCATTGTCGGAGAGATTGTACCAGACGAGGCTGGCGCCGAATTCGGTGGTGATCGCGCCAAGGTCGGCCATATGCTGCTCGGTCAGCGGCAGATGCAGCAGATGAAACACTATATCGGCCCGCCGTCGGCTGCTCAGACAGATCGAACGCATCAGCGCATAGGCTGGCGCCCAGAAATTGTCGTCAAAGGTCAGGGCGATGTGGATCGGCGTGCCAGTCAAGCGGTCTCTCCCTGTGCCAGGGGCGCGGGTTGCGCCAATGCCGCGATCAGCGCCAGAATCACCGCATAGACCACGGTCTGGGTCAGGATGCCGAACATCGCATTGGTCAGCCCCATGCTCAGATAGCCCACACTGGCCGTGGCACCCAGATAGAGCGCAGCCTGTCGGTTCTGCCCCCGCGTCGCCAGCGCCCCGGCCAGCGGCGCCGCCAGCAGCAGGCCATAGCTGATCAATCCCAGCACGCCGCCGATCACCGCAAAATCGGCCAGATCGCTATGCAAATGCCCGGAGGGTGGATAGCCCGGTCCCGGGGGCGCAAACGGCGCGGCGCTGATCGTATAGTCGATCATGCCATAGCCAAACCAGGGCGAGGCCCAGAAGGCGTTCCAGGCGGTCTGATACATGAAAAGCCGCTCCCCGATCGCGCCGTCAGTGGGGCCGCCCGTCACCAGCGCCATGGCAGCCTCGCCCAGCCCCCCAAGCCGTCCGCCCAGCCCCAGGCCGATCATGGCGGTGCCGGCCACCGCAATCAGCAGGACCACCCCAGCAATGGCCGTCATGGCCTGCCTGCGCGACAGCGTCATCACGGCCAGAACAGTTGCGGCCACAACCAGCATCGGCACAAAGGCCACCAATGGCCCGCGCGAACCGGTGAACCACACCGCGGTCAGGGCCAGCACCGGCCCCAGCAGGAACACGAAGCGCACCCGGCGCCGGTCCAGCATGCCCACCAGCGCCACAAAGCCAAGCATCAGCGACAGATCGCCCAGATGGATGGGATTGTTGACCAGATACCCGCCGCGTTCCAGCTGCAGCACCAGCGCACCATAGGCGGCAATTGCGGCCCCAGCAGCCGCGCCGGCCAGGGCAAGACTGGCGATCACCAACGGCGTCAGCCGCGCTCCCAGCCAGGTCAGCAAACCGGCATGCGGGCCCGCCAGCCAGAGCGGCGCCAGCACCATGATCATGGCGATATGCAGCGGCGAAGACGCGGTAAACCCGAGCGCCACGAGCAGCACGACGCCCGCCGCCGCCGATAGCACAATGGCCGGCTGCCGCAATACCAGCCGCGCTGACGGCACCAGCGCCAGCAGCACCAGCCCCACCCCCATCAGCCCCAGCGTCGCAATATTTGCAACTTCAGGGGTCGGCGTTGGCAAGGTCAGCCCGGCGAACAAGGCCGCCCAGGCAAGCATGAAAACCAGTTTGGGCAGCACGTTCATCGACCCCGGCACAATTTGGCCGGACAATGTCGTTTCGCCACCGGGGCGTCAACTGCCCAACGTCACGCATCCGCGCTCGATTGGTCCAGATGGCGGCGCTATTTTCTTCAGTCAGGCTACCGCGCGACGTCGGCGCAACAGATTTCGGCCAGAGGCAGTTGACAGCAAAACCAAATTGTAACAAATGAAGTTACATGAAACGATCCAGCCGCCTGTCACTCGCCCTGCATGCTTTGGTGCATCTGCACCTGCAACCCGATACTGCCATGACTTCGGCCACGCTGGCCCAATGCCTGATGACCAATGCGGTGGTGGTCCGCCGTGTGCTGGGCGAACTGCGCGAGGCTGGGATTGTCGGCGCCACCAAAGGCCATGACGGAGGGTGGCGTCTGCTGCGGCCTGCCGATCAGCTGAGCCTGCAGGCCATCTATGTCGCCATGGGCGAGAGCCTGCTGATCCGCACCGAAAGCGATCCAGGAGATCAGCAATGCGGCATTGTGCGTGCCGTCGATACGGTCATGGGCGAGTTTCTGGCCGACGCCGAAGCGCTGCTGGCCGCCCGACTGGCCCGCGTCTCACTGGCCGATATAGTCCACCAGGCCACCCCCCATCCCCTCGGTCCTACGCCCGGAGTTTTATCCCATGGATGATGTTGTTATCATTGGCGGCAGCTTTGCCGGCCTGTCCGCCGCCCTGCAATTGGGCCGCGCGCGGCGCAAGGTCACTGTGCTCGACACCGGCCTGCCGCGCAACCGCTTTGCCGGCCATTCGCACGGCCTGCTCGGCCATGATCACCGGCCGCCTGCTGACATTCTGCACCTTGCCCGGCAGCAACTGGCCCGTTACCCCACGGTCAGGCTGGTCGCTTCGGGTGCCACCACGGCCAGCGGCACGCTCGACGATTTTGCCGTCCACACTGGTGCTGGTGACACGCTGCAGGCGCGTCGCCTGCTGCTCAGTTACGGCGTCACCGACCAGTTTCCCAGTCTGCCCGGCTTCGCCGAATGCTGGGGCAAAACGGTCGTACCCTGCCCCTATTGCGATGGTTTTGAAGTGGCCGACCAGCATTGGGGCCTGATCTATTCGGGCCTCCATTCGCTGCACATGGTCATGCTCTATGGCGATTGGACCAACCGGTTGACCCTGTTCGCTGATGGCCACCCTGTCGATGCCGAGGCCCGTGCCGATCTGGCCCGTCGCAATGTTGCGCTGGTCGAGGGCAAGGTCAGTGCCATCAATCATCGGCACGGCCGCATCGCCGCTGTCGAGCTGGATGATGGCAGGCAAATCGCGCTCGATGTGCTGTTCGCCCACCCCCGCAATCGCCCTTCGGCCGATTTGCACAGTCCACTGGGCCTGGAGCTGAGCGAGGGCCCGTTCGGCATTGCGCTCACCATCGATGATCGACGCCAGACCAGTCTCCCCGGCGTCTATGCGGCGGGTGATCTGGCCAATCCGATGGCCAGCGTGACCCTGGCGGTGGCGCATGGCGCCATGGCCGGCGTTTTTGCGCAGCAATCCATGCTGGTTTAGCCCCGATCGCGTATCGTCAGCAGTTGCCATCAGTTTAGAATGGTTCTAGAAAACTGCCAACTTCCTTCGGTAGATGGCACCTCATGTTCTCTCTCCTGCCCGACAATCGCCGCGCTTTTTCGTCTTTATCCGAACGCGAAATCCTTGCTCTGGCGATTGCCGGCGAGGAGGAGGACGGGCGCATTTATGCCGAGTTCGCGACTCGGCTGGCCGCCATCTATCCCGGCTCTGCCGCTCTGTTTGAAGGCATGGCTGCGGAGGAGAACGAACACCGCCGCCGCCTGCTCGATCTCTATGTCGCCCGCTTCGGGGATCATCTGGTACCAATCCGACGCGAACATGTGCGCGGCTTTCTCAGCCGCAAGCCGCTCTGGCTGATGAAGACCATGACACTTGAGGCGGTGCGCCAGCAGGCCTGGGAGATGGAGGAAAGCGCCTACCGCTTCTATCTGGCTGCCGCCGACCAGGCCACAGACGTCGCCATCCGCAAGCTGCTTGGCGATCTGGCCGAGCAGGAGCGCAAACACGCCCAGGCAGCCGACCGCATTGATGCTGACGTGCTCGGCGAGGACGGTCGCGACACCGAAAAGAGCGAAGCGCACCGCCAGTTCGTGCTGACTTATGTCCAGCCTGGCCTGGCCGGGCTGATGGATGGCTCGGTTTCCACCCTGGCGCCGGTGTTTGCGGCGGCCATGGCCACGGGCGATACGCACCAGACCTTCCTGGTGGGCCTGGCCGCCGCGGTCGGCGCCGGCATTTCCATGGGTTTTACCGAAGCGGCGTCGGACGATGGCAAGCTGACCGGGCGCGGTTCACCCATCAAGCGCGGCTTGGCCGCCGGTATCATGACTGCCATTGGCGGCCTCGGCCACGCCTTGCCTTATCTCATCGCCGATTTCACCGTTGCCACCACCATTGCCATTGCTGTGGTGCTCATCGAGCTGTGGGCCATCGCCTTCATCCAGAACCGCTACATGCAGACCCCGTTCTGGCGCGCCGCCCTGCAGGTGGTGGTCGGTGGCGCGCTGGTGTTCGCTGCCGGCATCGCCATTGGCATGGCCTAGCTGTTCAGGGCGGCGACGAGAAAGGGCGGCAGCTTCTGCTACCGCCCAGATCAGTCAGGGAGAAAACGGGCCGCCGCGGATTAGTCGCGGGGTTGCGGTACAACGCGGAGATAGGGCTTGAGTTCCTTCCAGCCCTCTGGATATTTCGCCTTGGCCGCCTCGTTGCTGACCGAGCCGGCAATGATGACATCATCGCCATTTTCCCAGTTCACCGGGGTAGCGACCTGGTGCTTGGCGGTCAGCTGCAGGCTGTCGATGACGCGCAGCACTTCGTTGAAATTGCGGCCGGTGGAAGCGGGATACTCGATCTTGAGCTTGACCTTCTTGTCGGGCCCGATGACGAAGACCGAGCGCACGGTCAGGCTGTTATCGGCATTGGGATGGATCATGTCGTATTTGCGGGCGACTGAACCATCGGTATCGGCCAGCAGCGGGAAATTGAGCGCGACGCCCTGGGTTTCCTCGATGTCCCTGGCCCAGCCGGCGTGATCCTCGAGCTTGTCGACACTCAGGCCCAGCACCTTGACGCCCCGCTTGTCGAATTCGGGCTTGAGCTTGGCGGTAAAGCCCAGTTCGGTGGTGCATACCGGGGTGTAGTTCTTGGGGTGGCTGAACAGCACGGCCCAGGAGCCCTCGATGTAATCGTAGAAGTGGATCGGGCCTTCGCTGGAGTCAGCGGTAAAATCGGGGGCGGTGTCGCCAATCAAAATGGACATCGTGCTGTTCCTTTTTGGGGCCGAAGCTGGCCCAGGTTTGCGTGGTACAAAGATAGAATTCTACGCGCTCGCCTAGTAGCCGCACCGGGCGGAATGATTTTGTGTTGTGCCCGAGGGCCACGCCAAGCCGTTCCAAGAAGCCAGCCCGGCACAGTATGGCGCAGATCGGCGTGCTATTGCGCGGCCGGACGGGCCGGGGCACCATTGCTCCAGACCACCTGCTCGGTATTGAGTGGTATGACCGACAGGCTCATCTTGCCGCTGCCCTGCTGGATCTCGCGGGCATGGGCAAGGTAGATCAGCGCATTGTTGGCAGTGTCATAGATGCGGGTGACGCGCAGCGACTTCCAGATCAGCGAACGACCCTCCTTGAAGATCTCTTCGCCACCGCCCCTGGTGGCAATATCGCCAATGGTGATGGGGCCGGTGACCGAGCAATCAAGGGCCGAATAGGAGGGATCTTCGAACCAGTTGCCCTGGCTGACGCGGTCGATGAAGGAGCGGTTGAAATAGGCCAGGTGGCAGACCACGCCATCGACCTCGGGATCGGCCAGAGCATCGACGGCAATGTCATTGCCGGTCCAGTCGACGCCGACGCTGCCGACCTCACGGGCATCGCCACAGGCGGCGAGGCTGACAGCAACCAGGGCGGTCAGGGCGAGGGTGGCAAGACGGTTCATCAGCAGGCTCCCAAAATTGTCTGCCACAGATGGGCCGCGCGCGTCGCCAGCGCAAGGGTCAATGCCGGTTTTCGCGCAGATGCCGCTCCAGCACCCGCACCAGCAGAGACAGCGAAATGGTCAGGGTGAGATAGAGCAGCGCCACCACATTATAGGTCTCAAAGAACAGGAAGGTGCCCGAGGAGTAGACCTTGCCCAATTGGGTGATGTCCTGCACGCCCAGCGCCGAGACCAGCGCGCTGTCCTTGATCATGGAGACAAAGTCGTTGGCCAGCGGCGGCAGGATGGTGCGCAGGGCCTGGGGGGCGGTGACCAGGCGGAAGCATTTCCAGCGGCTGAGGCCGAGCGAACGGGCGGCCTCGAGCTGGCCGCGATCGACCGACTGGATGCCCGCGCGAAAGATCTCGGCGATGAAGGCGGAGTAGCAGACGGTGAGCGCCACAATGGCGCGCCAGGCAAAATCGAACTGGCGCACGGTGATGGCGGTATCGAAGGGCTGCAGCACCCAGTTCAGCGCCCCGACCATGGCCGGGGCGCCGACAAAGGCGACGTAGAACAGGAACACCAGTACGGGAATGCCGCGGATGATCTCGACATAGAAGGTGGCCAGTTCGCGCAGGATGCGATTGTCGGAGGTGCGCGCCAGGGCGACCAGCAGGCCGAGCACGGTGGCGGCGAAAAAGGCAACGCCGGTGACCCACAGCGTGGTGCCCAGCCCACCCGCCACCGCGTTGAAGATCTGGCTGTAGCCGGCATCGGTGGCGATGCCCCAATAGCCGAGCACGAACAGCAGCAGGATCGCCATCAGCCACCAGGGGGTGCGGGCGAGAATGGAGGGTTTGCGGGGGATATAGGTCATTGATGATGTGTTCCACGCTGCAAACCGCGAACTCGGGGCAGCACCTGACCCTTAGCGGGGGAGGTTGGGAGGGGGTGCGAGAGCCGGGATATAAGGGCCGACCGCCCCCCACCCTTGATCCCTCCCCGCGACGGGGAGGGTGCCGACTGAAACTTCAGTGGTTCAAATCACTGCGCCGAATTGAACTCGTAGAACCATTTCTGCTGCAGGGCGTCCATGGTGCCGTCGGCCTTGATCTGGGCCAGAGCGGCGTTGATGGGGGCCGCCAGATCGGAGCCCGGGGTGAGGATGAAGCCGAAATCCTCGGTGCCGAGCGGGGTGCCGACCACTTTGAAGGCGCCCGGATTGGCGCCGATATAGCCATTGGCCGAGGTCTGGTCCATCAGCACGGTATCGACGTCATTGGCCTGCAGCGCCTGCACCGAAGCGCCAAAGGTGTCGAACAGCTTGATGCGCGGATTGGCCTCGTCGCCATCGAGAACATTGTAGACGGCGACGTAGAAATTGGTGGTGCCGGCCTGGGCGCCGACCAGCAGTTCGGCATTGGCGGCAAAGCTCTCGGCGCCGTCGAAGCGGTCTTCATCGGCGCGCACCAGCATCAATTGCTGGCTGGTGAGGTAGCTGTCGGAAAAATCGATCTGCGCCTTGCGCTCGTCATTGATGGTGATGCCGTCCATGCCGACATCGAACTGGCCATCGCGCACCGCCTGGATCATCACGTCCCAGCTCGAGAGCTCCCAGGTGACCGTGGCGTTGAGGCGCCGGGCGATCTCGTTGAACAGGTCATATTCAAAGCCGATGCCCTCGCCGGTGGCCGGATCGGCGAAGTTGAGCGGCACATAGGCGTTTTCGGTGACGGCGACGATGGCGCGCCCATCGAGGTCAGGCAGTTGCTGGGCGGCGACCGATGACAGGCCGAGCGAGGCGGTGACCGCAGCGGCGGCCAGCAATTTGGTGAGCGATGACATGAGGCGGCAGTCTCCCGGGCAATGATGTGGCCGGGAGACTAAACCAGCGGCTGGCGAAATGAAAATGGGCTTTACGCCTCGTCGACAAGTTCGGCGTCCGGGCCATTGGTCTTGACCGATTCGATGGCGTTCACCGCGCTGGCCTTGGCCTTGTAGCGCTCGGAGCGGACCATGGTTTCGCCATTGGAGGCGACAAAGCGCACATAGAACTGGCCATCGCTGGAGCCGGCGATCTCGAAGCGATAGCCGGTGCCGGTCTCGTCCCTGGTCAGATCGACCGTGGGCGCGCCGGGCGCGTTCTTCTTCAGCGATTCGATGGCCGACTTGGCGCTGGCCTTGGCCTTGTAGTTCTCCGACCAGACAATAGTTTCGGCATTGTAGACAAAGGCGAACTTGAACTGCTCGTTGGCGGCGGGGGTGATCTTGAATTTATGCGCCATGACGCTGGGCCTCCTCAACAAGGACAGCCTGCAGTGGCTGCCTGATGGGTGCAAGACTAGCCCGCGTGGCGAAAATTGGAAGGGGGCTGGTGGGCGCCGCGCGGCCTGGCCACGATGATAGCCCATGCTGCCGGCGCGGGGACAAGTTGCTCACCCCGCTGGCGTGCCCGCCGAGCGGGCGGCAATCAGGCCTGCGGCAGCGCTTCGGCGGGGACGCGCAGATCGGCTTCGCTGACGATGCGCTGATAGGCTTCCAGGCTCGACTGCACCTTGTACTGCACCATGTGGCCCTCGTAGGGCAGCAGGGCGACGATTTCGCAGGCAGCCGCCTTGCGGGCGCTGCTGCCGTGCAGGGGCAGCAATTCGAGGGTCTGGCCGACGGAATATTTGTGCATGATGGGCTCCGCAAATAGATTACGGGCCGCTGCGGCTAACCGCTGGCGGCCCGCAACAGGCTTTAGAGAACGGCGATATTGGTGGCGCTGGCGCGACCGTCGCGGCCCTTTTCGACTTCGAACGAAACCTTCTGGCCTTCATTGAGGCCGGACAGGCCGGCGCGCTCGACGGCCGAAATGTGAACGAAAGTGTCGTCGCCGCCCTCGTCAGGCTGGATGAAACCAAAACCCTTGGTGGCGTTGAAGAATTTGACTGTGCCGTTGATGGCCATGTGCGTAGATCCGAACTGAGTCCGCCCCACTGGGTGCGGGCAATTCCCCGTGGCAACATGCACACAGGGGCAGAAACGTTGACAAGGTTCCGGGGATCACCAGCGCGCCGGGATCGCCAGCAGCATGGGTAAGCCTGTGAAAGGCTGAAAACGTGGAGAGACCCTTAGCACCACGGGGGCCCAAGGGCAAGGAAAGCCATGGGCCGCGCAGGCCGGCGCGCCGGACGGCGCGGACGCCTCCGGGTGTTGCAGAAAGGCGGGTCCCGAGACGGCTTTCGCCTCTGAGGAATTGGATAGTGAGACGAACGCCGTCCCGGAACGCCGGTTTTTGGAACTGTACGGCGGCACGGGGATCGCTCGTCCCCACACGGCCGGACTGGAACCTGTGTGGCAGGCAAAGACCACACCCGGCTCACCCCGCCACTGTTCGCCTGCAGGCCGCCCATGCGGGGTGATGGGCATGAGTTTACGCCAGCCCGCGCAGCCGGGGATAAGTTTGCATGCCGCCCGACCCAGCCCCCAGCGGATCGGCGCCCGCCGCCTGGCCCGCCTCGACCGGGGTCTGGCCCGCAGCCGCGCGGGCCGAGAGGGAATCGGTGGGCGCCCCGGCCCGGGCGGCGCGCCCGGCCTCAAAACCCTCATGGTAGGCGCGCCGCTCGCGCTGCTTCATGCGCACCACCAGCTGGCCGCGTATGTAGTCCATGTCATCCCGTTCGAATTTCAGCGCTGCGGCGGGCGGCTTGAGGCGCATAATCGGCCGGTAGCCGGTGTGGAGGTTCCAGATGCGGCAGTTGAACTTCTCGTCCCAGGTGGTGTGGCGGCTCTCCCAGTCCTCGAGCCCGGCCAGCGCCTGGCCCAGCTGCACCGCCAGCCCCGCCAGGTCGGCCGCCGCGACCGGCAGGCGCTCCTTGGGCTTGCGGATGAAGGAGGCGCACTCGCTGAGCAGGCCTTCGGCGGCGATGCGCACGGGTTCGGACACCGGCGCGGTCGGCTTTTTGGCGCCGAGGGCGACGAGATCCTTATGCACGGCGCTGAGCCCCAGCCACAGCGTCTCGTGGCGCTCGGCAAGGGTGGCGGTGGTGGTGGGCAGATGGAAGTCGGGCATTGCTGGTACTCCTGGTGCGACGCGCCCTGGTGGCGCGGGGTGGACAGGAGAGGGTAAGGCCGGGTGGAGGGGGTGGGGATTAGTTGCTAGCGCGGCGCCACATGGTCACGCAGCCAGCTGTCCAGCACGGTCTTGGTAAAGGTCTGAGCCTCAAGATGGGTGTAGATAAAAGCGATAATGGCATCATTATCAGCAACAAGGCGCAGACCATTGAGACCCAGAAACAGGTCAACACAGGCATAGGCCACCCGCTTATTGCCGTCGATGAAGCCGTGGTTCATCGCCAGACTTTCCCATAGCGCGGCGGTTTCTTCGATGAGATCGGGGTAATAGCCAGTCTGTGGCCGCAGGAGCGCGGACTCGATCAGCCCCTTGTCACGCACGCCGGGCGCACCACCAAAGACGCGGATCAGCTCGGCGTGAATATAGAGCGCTTCATCAAGGGTGAGATAGGCCGTCACTGGCCGCTACTTGGCCAGCGCTTCATAGACGGTGCGGCGCTGCACCATGCTCTCGGCCAGCAATTGCTGCACGCGCGGGCTGACCTTGGCATCGGCATTGGCGGCGCTCAGCCTTGCATACTCGGCAGCGGAGATGACCACGGCGACATCGCGACCGTTTTTCTGCACATGCACGGGCGCGCGCTGGGCCTCGTCGAGGACTTGGCCGAATTTGTTCTTGGCGTCGGTGGCAGTGATCGTGGACATGGCGCTCGCTCCTGAATGGCTAATATAGCCATTTTAGGCGGTAAGCGCAAACGGGGGTCTCTGGCCAAAATGATGACTTAGGCTTGCAGCCTTGCTGCTCACGTTCCATGAATGGCGTGAGCAGCGGGGGCGGGTTTATGGGTTTCGGCGTTTTTATTCATCGCGCAGACTCGATCTACGACGACAGCCCGGCTGAACGCTATCAGTTCCCCAAGCCCTATCTCGACCGCGCCGCAGCCTGTGTGGGCGACTGGATTGTCTATTATGAGCCCGTGAAGGTGCGCGGCTCGAAGGGCTATTATGCCATCGCGCGGGTAGAGCGGATTGTGCCCGACCCCAGCGCCACCGACATGTATCTGGCACTGATCGAGCCGGGCAGTTATCTCGAATTTGCCTATCCGGTTCCGTTTGTCGATGCCGATGGCTGGGTGGAAAAGGGCCTGCTCAACGAACAGGGCCGGATTTCCGGACGGGCGCAGGCGGCGGTGCGGCCGATCTCGCCGCAGGATTTTGACCGCATTCTGGCGCGCGGGTTGGCCGAGGAGCAGTCGCTGCTGCCGCGCGTGGGCGCGGCGGAGGTGACAACGGACCTGCCCTATGGCCTAGGCGAGATGGGGCAATCGGCCTTTATCCATGAGCAGGAGCGCGAGCGAATCAGCGCCATGACCACGCGGGTGGTGCGCGACAGAGTGTTTCGCCGGGTGGTGCTGCGCGCCTATGGCGAGCGCTGTGCGGTGACCGGGCTCAAGCTGATCAATGGCGGCGGGCGGGCCGAGGTGGCGGCGGCGCATATTCGGCCGGTGGAGCACAATGGCCCCGACATCATCAATAATGGCGTGGCGCTATCGGGCACAGCGCACTGGATGTTTGATCGGGGGCTGATCGGGCTCAGCGATGAGTTCGACATCATCGTCTCACGGCAGGTCAATGACCGCGACGGCGTGGAAAGCCTGATCAACAAGACGGGCAAGCTGATCGGGCCGCTGATGGCGCGGGACCGACCGCATCCGGGCTATCTGGCCTGGCATCGGGAGAATTGTTTCAAGGCGTAGGCCCCCCACCTAACCTCCCCCTGAAGGGGGAGGGACCGCGCGGTGGGTGGGGCGGGATGGTGCACGGTCCGCTGGACGACTCCTCCCCCTTTCAGGGGGAGGCTGGGTGGGGGTGATCTTTGTGGTCGCGCGGCGATTGTGGGTGTTGCAGCATCTCAGGATGGGTCCCGGCCTGCGCCATGCGCCATTCGAGCGTAGCTCTCATGGCCTTCTCGCCTCGCATCGCGCCACTGGCGCGATGTGCCCTGTGGGACGGGTCGAAGCCCCTGAAGGGGGAGGGACCGCGCGGGGAGTGGGGCGCGGGCTGGGACTTGTTACTCGTCGCCCATCTTCAGCGCCTTGATGAAGGCTTCCTGGGGGATTTCGACATTGCCGTATTGGCGCATCTTGGCTTTGCCCTTTTTCTGCTTTTCCAGCAGTTTTCGCTTACGCGTGGCGTCGCCGCCATAGCATTTGGCGGTCACGTCCTTGCGCATGGCGCGGACGGTTTCGCGGGCGATGATCTTGCCGCCAATCGCCGCCTGGATGGGAATGACGAACAGGTGCGGCGGGATCAGATCCTTGAGCTTTTCGCACATCAGCCGGCCACGGCCTTCGGCGACGGAACGGTGCACCAGCATGGACAGGGCGTCGACCGGCTCGGCATTGACCAAAACCGTCAGCTTGACCAGATCGCCGACGCGGTAATCGGCCAGGGCATAGTCAAAGCTGGCATAGCCCTTGGAAATGGACTTCAGCCGATCATAGAAATCGAACACCACCTCATTGAGCGGCAGATCGTATTCGACCATGGCGCGGTTGCCGACATAGCTCAGATTGCGCTGGATGCCGCGGCGATCCTGGCAGAGCTTGAGGATCGAGCCGAGATAGTCGTCGGGGGTGAGAATGGTCGCCTTGATCCAGGGCTCGCGGATCTCCTCGATCTTCATCACATCGGGCAGATCGGCGGGATTGTGCAGATGGATCTGCGTGCCGTCGGTCATGGCGATTTCATAGACCACCGAGGGGGCGGTGGCGATCAGATCGAGATCGAACTCGCGGCTGAGCCGTTCCTGGATGATTTCGAGGTGCAGCAGGCCCAAAAAGCCGCAGCGGAAGCCAAAGCCGAGCGCCGCGCTGGTTTCCATTTCATAGGAAAAGCTGGCGTCGTTGAGCCGCAGCTTGCCCATGGCGGCGCGCAGCTCGTCAAAATCGGAGGCGTCGACCGGGAACAGGCCGCAGAACACCACGGGCTGGGCCGGGCGGAAATCGGGCAGGGCCTGGGCGGTGGGCTTTTTGTCCTCGGTGATGGTATCGCCGACATTGGTATCGGCTACTTCCTTGATCGAGGCGGTGAAGACGCCCAGTTCGCCGGGGCCCAGTTCCTTGACCTCGACCAGCTTGGGCGTGCTGACGGCGACGCGATCAAGCTCATAGACGGCGCCAGAGGCCATCATGCGGATCTTCTGGCCCTTCTTCATCACCCCGTCGATGATGCGCACCAGCACGACGACGCCGAGATAGGTATCGTACCAGCTATCGACCAGCAGCGCCTTGAGCGGCAGGTTGATATCGCCCCTGGGGGGCGGCAGGCGGTGCACGATGGCTTCGAGCACGGTGTCGATGCCCATGCCCGATTTGGCGGAGATTTCCAGCGCGTCGGAGGCGTCGATGCCGATGACGTCCTCGATCTGCTGCTTGACGCGCGGCACATCGGCGGCGGGCAGATCGACCTTGTTGAGCACCGGGACGATTTCGTGATTGGCTTCGAGCGCGTGATAGACATTGGCCAGGGTCTGGGCCTCAACGCCCTGGCTGGCGTCGACCACCAGCAGCGATCCCTCCACCGCGGCCATGGAACGGGAGACTTCATAGGCGAAGTCGACATGGCCGGGGGTGTCGATCAGGTTGAGGATATAATCCTCGCCATTGAGCGCGTGATATTTCAGGCGCACGGTCTGCGCCTTGATGGTGATTCCGCGTTCGCGCTCGATATCCATCGAATCGAGGACCTGCGCCTTCATCTCGCGCAGCTCCAATCCGCCGGTGAGCTGGATCAGCCGGTCAGCCAGGGTGGACTTGCCATGATCGATGTGCGCGACGATGGAGAAATTGCGAATGTGGGAAAGCGGCGTTGTCATGGGTGGCCTGATAGCAGATGCCAAAGGGCGCGCAAAGATGGTTTCCGCAGCGTTAAGGCGGCTGATGTGGCAACGAAGCGGCCGGGCCGGGCGTTGCAGGGGATGAAGATCACCCCAATCGCCCTCGCCCTCACCCTGACCTGCAGTTTCAGCCCCGCCTATGGGCAGGACTGGCTGGCGCCCCTGCAGGAGCTGGCCGACCAGCTGACCGGGCCCGCCAAGGCCAGTCCACCGCCGAAAGACAGCGGCGGCACGGCGCGCCCGGATTTCCCCAGGGCGCCGACGCCGCCGGTGGTGGCGCGGCCCGACGTCGCCCCGATTGCGCCGCCGATTCCCCTGGCGCGACCGGATTTTTCCGCCGCCGAGCCGGCAGTCGAGCCAGCGCCGGAAGAGGCCGAGACCGGGACGACGCCGGAACCCGTCGTGACGCCCGAACCCGAGGCCGAGGCGGCAGCAGAGCGCGCGGCACCGGCGCGGGTGTATCAGGGGGCCTGTCCGGCGGTGTTGCAGGGCCTGGTCGCGGCGACCATGCGGGCGCCAATTGCCGAGGGGGCGTGTGGGGAACAATCGCCGCTCGAGGTGACGGCGGTATTGAGCCGGGGTCGGCTGGTGCCGCTATCGAGCCCGGTCACCACCAATTGCGCCATGGCCAGCGCCCTGCCCGCCTGGGTGGCGCAGGTGGATGGCTATGCCCAGGCGATGCTGGAGAGCCCGCTGGCGCAGATCAATACCGGGCCGGGCTATATGTGCCGCAAGCGCAACAATGGCGAGACGGGTTTCGTCTCCGAGCACGGCTTTGCCAATGCGCTCGATGTCACCGGCTTCACCCTGCAGGACGGGCGGGTGCTGGCGGTCAAGACCGGCTGGCTACCGGGCAATGCGGCCGAGGGACGGCTGCTGCGGCTGGCGCATGACGCCGCCTGCGGCAGCTTCACCACGGTGCTGGGGCCCGAGGCCAATGCCGATCACGAGGACCATATCCATCTCGACCTCGGCTGCCACGGGCAGAGCTGCACGGCGCAGCTCTGCGAATAGGCGGCAGGCTTATTGCGCGGGGACGGCTGGTGCCGCCGGCGCGGCACTGGGGGCGGCGGTGCCGGGCGCCGGAACCGCGTCGGCCTTGGCATAAAAGGCGGTGACGGCGTCAACGCTGGCGCGGTCGGGGCTGCCTTCGGCGCAATCGGGCGCGGTGGCTTCGACATCGGCCCTGACCTTGGCATAGGCGGTGATGGCGCTGACTTCATCGAGGCCAACGCTGGCTTCGAGGCGCTTCTGGTCGCCGGCCATGCCGGCCTTGATCTCCTCGGGCACGGGCAGTGCACAGATCTCGATCACCGCCAGGGTGGCATAAAAGCCGGTCAGCAGCTTATCCTGCTTGGGGGTGCTGGGAAGGGTTGCCGCCGGATCGACCACGATATCGGTGGCCGCCGGAACAGCGGGCGCCGCCGGCGCGGGTGCCGGCGCGTCCTGCGCCAGGGCGGGATTGAGGCCAAGGGCGAGAACGGAGAGCACGGCGAGGGAACGGAACATGGTGACACCTTCAAGAAACTAGCTGTCTCCCTTGGACCTCCCGAATGTGGCCTCAGAACGACGTGGCGTCGGATTGAGGGTGATGCACGGGCAAATCCGCCCAATCGCGCAGCGACAGATTATCCAGTTCCCGATCAGATCGGGTGGTGGGGCTGGTGCGCGCGACGAGGCGGCGCACGAATTTGGCTAGACTAGACATTTTGTGACCTCCTTTGGGTCTTGCTGTGGTTATCGTCCGCATTATCAAGCCTAGAATGGCGATATACAATGGACAAGGTCGCGAAGCGGATATAGAAAAACTATATGCAGAACCCCTTCCCCATTCCGCTCAATGCACTGCGGGCCATCGAGATTGTGGCGCGGCGTGGCGCGCTGGCCCCGGCAGCCGAGGAGCTGGGGGTGACGATTGGCGCGGTGAGCCAGCATTTGCGACGGGCCGAGGAGCGGCTGGGGCTGGCGCTGTTCGAGCGCACGCCGAGCGGGCTGAAGCCGCTGCCGCCGCTCAAGGCCGCGCTGCCGCAGCTGACGGCGGGGTTTACCGGCCTGGCCGACGGGCTGGCGAGCCTGAAGGGCAGCGATGACAGCGTGCTCAACCTCACCGTGGGCAGTGTGTTTGCCTCGCGCTGGCTGATCTGGCGGATCAACAAGTTCAGCCAGGCGCATCCCGATATCGAACTGCGGCTGAGTGTCACCGCCAGCATGGTGGATCTCAGCCGGCCCGATGTCGATTGCGGCATCCGCTTCGGGCATGGGCGCTGGCCGGGAGTGACCGCCGAGCTGGTCGGCGGCACGGCCTATCAGCCGGTGTGCGCGCCATCGGTGGCGCCACGGCTGGGCAAGCTGGCCGATCTGGCGCAGGTGCCGGTGATCCAGGATGTGACCACCATGCTCAGCTGGGAGGCGTGGCGAAGCGAGGTGGGGCTGGACCCGTCGATCAAGCTGACCGGGCCGATCTATTCGGACGCCTCATTGGCGTTTGACGCGGCGATTTCCGAACAGGGCGTGCTGATGGCCGCCGACATGATGAGCGCCGACGCGGTCAGCGACGGGCGGCTGGTGCGGCCGTTCAACCATAGCGTGGAAGGGCCACAGGGCTATTTTCTGGTGGTGGCCAAGGGGCGGCGCGAGAGCGCCAAGCTGCGGGCGCTGCGCAGCTGGCTGGCCGAGGAAGTGCCGGCCAGCGTCAATGGCTATCTGGGACTGACGCGGGGATGAGGCCATGCGGCAATGGGATAGCCAGCGGACGGGCGCTCGCGCTATGGAGAGCCATGGCAGATAGTTATCGAGCATGGCTGCGCGGCGCACTCAAATGGCAGGACATTGCGGTAATCGACCTGCGGGACGAGGACGGCACCGGCAAGAAGCTGCAAAGCTGCGGGCTGAAAACCCTGGGCGAGATCGACAAGATCGCCGGCCCCAAACTGCTCGAAATCGAGGGCATGGGCATTGGCGTGATCAAGCGCGTGCGCGCCATCATCAAGAAATGCAAGGCAACGGAACGGCGCCGGCGACCGACGGCAGTGAGCTATGTGCGCACGGAGCGGGAATTTCCGGAGTGAGGGGATGGGCCGCCTTGAGCTCTGCCGACAGCCATTCGCCGCTGCGGGGCACAGGCGATTTTGCGGGGGTCGTGTCAGGCATTGCCTTGCCTTTGACCAGGCACGGTCCTAGAGACCGGGCATGAGTGCTGACAAGTTCTTTCTCGTGGCCACCATTCTTGCCCTGGGTATTGCCGTCGCCATCGCCATGTTTGGCGCCTGAGGCGGCAATTGATGGCTGCCGGGTGGAGCGGGACGCTTGATCCTCACCAATGCCGGGCGGCGGGTGGTGATCCACGCCGGCTCGCGCGTGAGTGGACGTGACCCTTCGACGGTAAGACGCGGCACGGCATGAGCACATCAGTCCGGGGGGGTGTGGTTCCTGGCCAGCACATCACCGGCCAGATAGAGCGAGCCACAGATCAACACCCGCGCATGGGGGATTGCGGCTGCCGCCTGCAGCGCCGACAGGATCGAGCGTTTGGCGGAGGCCGCAAACCCGGCCGCGCGCGCCATCCCGGCAATGGACTCGGCCTTGTGGGCATTGGGCTCGCCCGGCACGGTCAGCGTGAAGATCTGCTGCACCTGGCCGGCAAAGGGTTTGAGAAAGTCTGCCGGATGGCGCGTGTTCATCATGCCCATGATCAGCACCAGCGGCGCTGGCCGTGTCTGGTTCATCTCGGCGATGACCCGGGCCAGGGCGGTGGCGCCATGCTCATTGTGCCCGCCATCCAGCCACAGCTCGCCGCCCGGCCCCAGCATATCGCGCAGCCGGCCATGCAGCGCCATCATGCGCGCCGGCCACGCCACCTGGCGCAGGCCCTGGGCCAGCGCCGCCGCATCGACCGGCAAGCCGAAGTGCCGCGTCGCGGCAATCGCCAGCGCCGCATTGTCGAACTGGTGGGCGCCGATCAGCGCCGGCGGCGGCAGATCGAGCAGCCCGTCCTCGTCCTGATAGACCAGCCGGCCATCCTGGGCCGTGCCGTGGAAGTCCTCACCCTGCCAGATCGGCCTGATCCCCAGCCGATGAGCGGCCCGCTCGATCACCGCATGCGCCGCGTCCTGCTGCAGCCCGATCACCGCCTGGCTGCCGCGCTTGAGAATGCCGGCCTTGTTGGCGGCGATCTCGGCAATGGTGGTGCCCAGAAATCCCTGATGGTCCAGCGCCACCGGGGTGATGATCACCCCCAGCGGCTGCGCGACCACGTTGGTGGTGTCATAGGTGCCGCCCATGCCGGTTTCGAGTAGCAGATAATCCGCTGCAGTTTCGGCATAGAGCACTAGGGCGGCCACGGTGGTCACCTCGAAAAAGGTGATCGGCCGCCCGGCATTGACCGCCTCGACCCGCTCAAGCACCTGGTTGAGCCGCCGGGTGCCGACCAGTTTGCCGGCGAGGCGAATGCGCTCGTTGAAGCGCACCAGATGCGGCGAATTATAGACGTGCACGCTCTTGCCGGCAGCCTCGAGAAAGGCGCGCAGATAGGCAATCGTCGAGCCCTTGCCATTGGTGCCCGCCACATGGATCACCGGCGGCAGATTGTCCTGCGGCCGCCCCATCGCCTCCAGTAGCGGCATCATGCGCTCCAGGCTGAGATCGATCAGCTTGGGGTGCAGCTGCGCCAGGCGCTTGAGGATGGCATCGGTTCGCGACATGAGGGTTCACCAGAGCTCGTGGAGCCCCGGTTTACGCCGCCGGACCGGGCCGGCTCAAGGGCTTCCGCGCAGTGTCGTCAATAAAGCTCCGAAAAGCCCCGGGGCTTATCGACGCTGGCCGGCCGGTGCGGCTGATGGGCTGGAAGACAGTGGAGGGACGCCCGTGGCGTCCTTCATGTCCTGACCGTCTAAAGCGGGGCAGGCCCGCTATTCGGCATGGGCTGCCTGCGGCGGGGTATCCAGATCGCCATCTTCGCCCTCGGCCGCCACGGCGGCGTCGCGCATCGTGCTGCGGGCGACAGTGGTCACGGCGGTACTGGCCAGGGCGTCGGGCGCATCGTTCCGGGTCAGGATGGCGGCAAGCGAGCCGATGGTGGAGCGCAGGTCGTGGCGATGCACCACCATGTCCACCATGCCGTGTTCATAGAGGTATTCGGAGCGCTGGAAGCCCTTGGGCAGCTTCTCGCGAATGGTCTGCTCGATCACCCGGGCGCCGGCAAAGCCGATGCGCGCGCCGGGTTCGGCAATATGCACATCGCCCAGCATGGCGTAGGAGGCGGTGACGCCGCCCGTGGTCGGATCGGTGAACACCACAAAGAACGGCAGCCCGGCCTCGCGCAGCCGCAGCACGGCCACGGTGGTGCGCGGCATCTGCATCAGGCTGAGCACGCCTTCCTGCATGCGCGCGCCGCCCGAAGCGACGAACAGCACGAATGGCGTCTTGCTATTGGCTGCAGTCTCCAGCCCGGTAATGATGCCCTGGCCGGCCGCCATGCCGAGCGAGCCGCCCATGAAATCGAAATCCTGCACCGCCACGGTAATGGCGCGCTCGAACAGCTTGCCGGTCGCCACCAGCACGGCATCGTCATAGCCGGTCTTGGCCCGGCTCTCCTTGAGGCGGTCGGTATAGCGCTTCTGGTCGCGGAATTTCAGCGGATCGAGCGGCACGCTGGGCAGTTGCACCAGCTTGTAGGCGCCGTCGTCAAAGAATGTCTTCAGCCGGTCAGCCGGCTTGATCTTCATGTGGTAGCCCGAATTGGGCACCACCCACTGATTGGCTTCGAGATCGCGATAGAACACCATCTCGCCGGACTCGGGATCCTTGACCCACAAATTCTCGGCAATCTGCGACCTGTCGCCCAGAATGGAGCGGATTTTGGGGCGGACGAAGTTATCGATCCAGTTCATGGCGGGCCTCGCGTGGTGACACAGGTGTCACCTAAGCTTGAAATTGTGGCATTTCTTATCAGGGTGAGGGCAGGAGGGCAAAGGGTGCCGTGGTGCCTGTGCACAGACCCCCACCTAACCTCCCCCTGGAGGGAGAGGGACCGTTTGGCTGGCGGGGCGCGATCGTGCCGGATGCAGGGTCTGTCCCTCCCCTCCAGGAGGAGGTCGGGTTGGGGTTAGCCCCGCGCCCGCTTCACCCCGGCAAAGATATCGGCCACCAGCTCGCGCACCGCGCTCACCGTGGTGGGGCCGGCCTTGCCATCGACCAGCGAGCGGGCCACCGCATCGACCAGCACCGTGCCCACCACGATGCCATCGGCATGCTTGCCGATATCGGCAGCATCCTCGGCCGTCTTGATGCCGAAACCCACCGCTACCGGCAGGTCGGTGTGGCGCTTGATGCGGTCCACCGCTTCACCCACCGCACCGCGCGACTTGATCGCCGCGCCGGTGACGCCGGTCATCGACACATAATAGACAAAGCCCGAGGTGTTCCTGAGCACCGCCGGCAGACGCTTGTCGTCGGTGGTCGGCGTGGTTAGCCGGATGAAGTTGAGCCCGGCGGCCATCGCGGGCAGGCACAATTCGTCATCTTCCTCGGGCGGCAGATCGACAATGATCAGCCCGTCGACCCCGGCATCCTTGGCCGCAGTGACAAAGGCCGGCACGCCGAAACTGTAGATCGGGTTGTAGTAGCCCATCAGCACGATCGGGGTGGTCTCGTCCTTGCGGCGGAAATCCTCCACCATGCCGAGCACGCCGCGCAGCGTCTGCCCGGCCGCCAGCGCCCGCTGTCCGCCCAGCTGGATGGCGACGCCATCGGCCATCGGATCGGAGAACGGCATGCCCAGCTCGATAATGTCGGCCCCCGCCTGTGGCAGCGCCTCCAGAATGGCCTGGCCGGTGGCCAGATCGGGGTCGCCCGCCATGATGAAGGTCACCAGCGCCGGGCGGCCTTCAGCCTTGAGCGCGGCAAACCGCGTGTCGATGCGTGTGGTCATTTGAGCAGCCCCAGATATTTGCCGACGCTCTCGACGTCCTTGTCGCCGCGCCCCGACAGGCACAGCACGATTGACTGCTCCTTGCCCATGGTCGGCGCGATCTTCATCAACTGCGCCAGCCCATGGGCGCTTTCCAGCGCCGGGATGATGCCTTCGAGCCTGGTGCACAGCTGAAAAGCTGCCAGCGCCTCATCGTCGGTGATGGGCGCATAGGTCACCCGCTTGCTGTCATGCAGGAAGGAATGCTCGGGGCCGACGCCGGGATAGTCGAGCCCCGCCGAAATCGAATGGCCCTCCAGGATCTGCCCGTCGCCGTCCTGCAGCAGATAGGTGCGGTTGCCATGCAGCACGCCGGGGCGGCCGCCGGTCATGCTGGCGGCGTGGCCGTTTTCGACATCGATGCCGTGCCCGCCCGCTTCGGCGCCATAGAGACTGACGTCGCTGTCGTCGAGAAAGGCATGGAAGGCGCCAATGGCATTGCTGCCACCGCCGACGCAGGCCACCACGGCGTCCGGCAGTCCGCCTTCAGCCTCGGCAAACTGCTGCTTGATCTCGGTGCCGATCACGCTCTGGAAGTCGCGCACCATTTCGGGATAGGGGTGCGGGCCCGCCGCCGTGCCGATCAGGTAATAGGTGCTGTCGACATTGGTCACCCAGTCGCGCAGCGCCTCGTTCATGGCGTCCTTGAGCGTGCCGGCGCCCGCGGTCACCGCGCGCACTTCGGCGCCCAGCATCTTCATGCGCAAGACATTGGGCATTTGCCGCTCGACGTCGGTGGCGCCCATGAAAATGGTGCAGGGCAGATCGAACTTGGCGCAGACGGTGGCCGTGGCCACGCCATGCTGGCCGGCGCCGGTTTCCGCGATCACCCGGGTCTTGCCCATGCGCCTGGCCAGGAGGATCTGGCCCAGGCAATTATTGATCTTGTGACTGCCGGTATGGTTGAGCTCTTCGCGCTTGAACCACACCTTGGCCCCGCCCAGATGCTGGGTCAGCCGCTCGGCATAGTAGAGCGGGCTCGGGCGCCCGGCATAATGGGTGGAGAGATTGTCCAGCTCGGCCTTGAACGCCGGATCGTTCTGCGCCGCCCGATAATGGGCTTCGAGATCCAGGATCAGCGGCATCAGGGTTTCGGCGACAAAGCGGCCGCCAAAGATGCCGAAGCGCCCCTGGTCGTCCGGACCATTGCGCAGGGAATTTTTTCCGGTGGTGTCCACGTCAGCCTCAAAATGCTCCGGCGCCTGCGTCTCCCTCCCCCTTGTGGGGCGGGACGGCGCGCAGCGCCAAGGGTGGGGGTGGGCCAAGCGAGCCGGATGACGGAATACCCCATCCGACCCCGTCGGGGCCACCCTCCCCGCAGGGGGGAGGGAGAAGAAAGACTTATACGGCGGCGCGGGCGTTTTGGATGAACGCTTCGATCAGCCGTTTGTCCTTGACCCCGGGTGCGCTCTCGACCCCCGACGACACGTCCAGCCCGAAGGGGCGCACGGTCCTGACGGCGTCAGCGACAGTCTCTGGCGTCAGCCCCCCCGAAAGCATGAAGGGGATGGACGGGTCAAGCGCCTTGAGCAGGGCCCAGTCGAAGGTATCGCCCAGCCCGCCGGGGCGGTCGGCCCCCTTGGGCGGCTTGGCGTCGAGCAGCAGCCGGTCGGCCACCTCATGGAAATCGCTGACATGGCCGACATCTTCGGCCGAGCCGATCGGCAGCGCCTTGATGATTTCAACGCCCGCCTCGGCGCGGATGGCCTCCACCCGATGCGGGGTTTCGGGGCCATGCAACTGGATCCAGTCCGGGCCCAGCGCGGCAAATTCGGCCACCGTGCTATTGTCCGGATTGACCAGCACCACGCAGGTCTGCACCCGTCCGCGCGCCTGGGAAATCAAATCGGCAATGGTATCGACGCTGGCATGGCGCGGCGAGCGCGGGAAATGCAGGAAGCCCACCATATCGGTGCCGGCTGCGATTGCCGTCTCCAGAACGTCAGGGGTCTTGATGCCGCAAATCTTGATGATCAGGGGGTCGGCCATAGGGGTGCTCAGCGCAGCTCCAAGAGATCGTCGACATCGGCAGCGCCGCTGGACGGGCTGCGCGGGGTCTTGCGCAGGGTTTCCAGCTCGCCAGTAAGGGTTTGGGCCTCGCGGCGCCAGTGTTTTTCGCCGCGGCGATGGTGGCTTTGCGCAAACCAGGTGGCAATGCCACCGGCCAGCACACCCACCAGCAGCACCATATAGAGCACCACAAACATCGGCACGCCATAACCGGGCATGGCGGCGCCGTCACCGGGAGCGAAAGGATTGAAATTGACCACCACGAAGTGCCGGTTCGCCAGGGCGAACACCACCAGGCCCAGGCAGATCGGCACCAGTATCAACCAACCGACGATTTTATTGACCATTGCCTTGCGTGCCTATGGAGCCCTGGCCCCGTTACGAACGGTTGAGCCGCTCGCGAATTTCCTTGCCAGCCTTGAACTGCGGCACATATTTCTCGCCCACATCCACCTGCTCGCCGGTACGCGGATTGCGCCCGATCCGGGCCGGCCGGTTCTTCACCGAGAAGGCGCCAAAGCCGCGCAGTTCGACGCGATCACCGCGCGCCAGGGCCTCGCCGATCTCATCGAGGATCGCATTGACGATGTTCTCGATATCGCGCTGGAACAGATGAGGATTTTCCGCCGCAAGCTTCTCGACAAGTTCCGACTTGATCATCCCAGGCTCCACTTGGCAGGCTGCCGCCCCAACAGATTTATGAGGCGGCTCCAACCTGCCAAAGCGAGACCAGCCCGTCAAGCGTGATAGGGCCCTGCGGCAATCCGAGCATGCTGCGGGCCTGGCCGTTCAAAAAGGTGCCGATCAGGTCAAAGCCCTGGTCTGGCCGGGGCCAGATGGTCCTGATATCCAGATCGGCGGCCACGTCATGGCTCGCTTCCAGCCACGCCATGGCTTCAAGCTCGCCGCCGATTTCATCGATCAGCCCGCTTTCGAGGCCAATCCGCCCCGTCACGATGCGCCCGTCGGCCAGCGCCAGGGTCTGGCTCCGGCTCAGGCCGCGGCGTTCGGCGACAATATCGACGAACCACTGAAAGCTGTCATCGACCAGTGCCGCAATCGAGGCGCGCGGCGCCCCGCTCAGCGGCTCGTTGACGTCCGGCTCGGCCTTGAGCGGGCCCGAGGCGACCTTGTCCAGATCCACCCCGATCGTGTCGAGCAGCTTGCCGGCATTGACGTGCTGATACAGCACGCCGATCGAGCCCACGATCGACAGCCGACGCGCAAAGATGCGGTCCGTGCCGATTGCCGTCATATAGGCGGCCGAGGCCCCCAGTTCCTTGATCACCGCCACTGTCGGTTTGGCGGCGCGCAACTGCCCCAGCGCCTCGTACAATTCCTCGCCGCCCGCCGTGGTGCCGCCCGGCGAGTTGATCGCAATGATCACCGCCTTGACCGCATCGTCCTCGGCCAGCGCCGTCATGGCGGCCAGCCGGTCCGGATCGGAGGCAATGGCGCCATCCACGACCAGCCGCGCCACGTAATCGCCGCTGCCAGCTTCGGGCAGGGCAAAGCGCCCCACCCCGACAATGACGGCAATGGCCAGGGCCATGAACGCCAGTATCCGCCACAGGCCGCGCGACTTGCGGAAGGTCTCGGCGGCGATCACGCCATGCGGATCGCTGGCTGGGGCAGCTGGATTTGGGTCAGTCATCGGGGCCTCGCTCTTGGGCATTGCCGTCCGGTACGGCGACTGTCGGGCTTTGGCAAGACCGCGCGACGCGTCAGAATGTCTTGACCATGAAGCGGGCCGCCGCCTCATAGCTGGCCAGCTTGGCCAGCAGCTCCGGTGATAGCACAGAAGGGCTCAGCGCGCGAAAGCCATGCTTGTGCCAGAACGGCAGCGAGTCATTGACCGCCACCAGGCTCATATTGGCAAAGCCGTGCGCGCGCGCATGGCGCTGGATCTCGCCGACAATCCTGGCCGCCGCCCCGGTGCCGCGCGCCTTGTTGAGCAGCGCCAGATCATGAATGTAATAGGTGTCGGCGGGCTCGGGCACCGCGCCCAGCAGCGCATTGAGCGCCGGCAATTGCTTGAAGTGCCAGGGATGGCTCAGCACATAGCCCGCCGGAACGCCATCCAGCTCGAGCAGCCGCGTGCCGTCCGGATAAAGGCTCTGCCGTTCGGCAAACACGGCCGCATCCTCGGGAAAGCCCGGATGCACGATCGCGGCGATGGCTTCAACTGCCGGCAGGTCAGACGGCGTCAGCGGGCGCCAATGGATCGTGTTGCTCATGGGATTGTTAGAAAGCAAAAGGCCCGCGCTGTGAAGCGCGGGCCCAAGGTTTTGCAGGTAAGCTTGTGCAGCTTACAAGACCTATTCCTTTTCGCGATCCTTGAGGGCAGCGCCCAGGATGTCGCCCAGCGATGCGCCCGAAGCGGACGAACCGTAATTGGCAACAGCTTCTTTTTCTTCGGCGATTTCGAGCGCCTTGATCGAGAGCTGGATGCGCTGGGTCTTGCGATCATACTGGGTGACGCGGGCGTCAACCTTTTCGCCCTTGCTGAAGCGCTCAGGACGCTGATCGTTGCGATCGCGGCTGAGGTCGGCACGGCGGATGAAGGCAGTCATTTCGCTGTCGGCGAGACGGACTTCGATGCCGCCATCGTTGACCTCGGTGACGGTACCGGTGACGATCGAACCCTTGCGGATGCCGCCTTCGGTGCCGGCAGTGTCGGCGACTTCGCCGGTCGACAGCTGCTTGATGCCCAGGCTGATGCGTTCCTTCTCGACGTCAACATCGAGGACCTTGGCCGAAACCATGTCACCGCGGTTGTAGTCTTCCAGAGCGATTTCGCCTGACTTCTGCCAATCGAGATCGGAGAGGTGGACCATGCCGTCGACATCGCCGTCGAGGCCAATGAACAGGCCGAATTCGGTCTTGTTCTTGACTTCGCCTTCGATGACAGCGCCCACGGGGAACTTCTCGGCGAAGCTTTCCCACGGATTGGCCAGGGTCTGCTTGAGACCGAGCGAAATGCGACGCTTGTCCGGATCGACCTCGAGCACGACAACTTCGACTTCCTGGGAGGTCGAAACGATCTTGCCGGGGTGGACGTTCTTCTTGGTCCAGCTCATCTCGGACACGTGGATCAGGCCTTCAATGCCTGGCTCCAGCTCAACAAAGGCACCGTAGTCGGTGATGTTGGTGACGCGACCGGTGAACTTGGCCTCGATCGGATACTTGGCTTCGATGCCTTCCCATGGATCAGCCTGCAGCTGCTTCATGCCCAGCGAGATACGATGGCTCTCGTGGTTGATGCGGACGATCTGGACCTTGATGGTCTCGCCGATCGTGAGCACTTCGGAAGGATGGTTCACCCGACGCCATGCGATGTCGGTGACGTGAAGCAGGCCGTCAATGCCGCCGAGATCGACAAAGGCACCGTAATCGGTGATGTTCTTGACCACGCCGTCGACAACCTGGCCCTCTTCGAGCTGCTGCACGATTTCCGAACGCTGTTCGGCGCGCGACTCTTCGAGAATGGCACGACGCGAGACGACGATATTGCCGCGACGTTTGTCCATCTTCAGAATCTGGAACGGCTGCGGCACGTTCATCAGCGGCGCGATATCGCGGATCGGGCGAATATCGACCTGCGAACGCGGCAGGAAGGCAACGGCGCCTTCGAGGTCGACGGTGAAACCGCCCTTGACCTGGTTGAAGATGGTGCCTTCAACGCGCTCGTTGTTGTTGTACATGACTTCGAGCTTGACCCAGCTCTCTTCACGACGGGCCTTCTCGCGGCTCAGAACGGCTTCGCCGGCAGCGTTTTCGACGCGGTCAACATAGACCTCGACGATCGAGCCAACAACGATCAGGCCGTCACGGCCGGCGGCGCCGAATTCCTTGAGCGGAATGCGGCCTTCGGTCTTCAGACCGACGTCGATGATCGCCAGGTCCTTTTCGATCGCGACGACGGTGCCTTTGACAACCGAACCTTCTAGCGGCTCGTTATCAACGAACGAATCCATCAACAGCGATTCAAAATCTTCTTTCGTCACAGTTTGCTGTGCCAAATATCTTCTCCGTTGTGCCGGTGGTTGGGGGTGAGCATCGCCAGAAATGGAACCCGCCTGCTGAACCTTGCTCAGCAGCCGGCACACGGGGCCATTCGGGAATGGCGATGAATCTGATATCGGTCCGCTTGCTTCGCTGAGGCTGATGGCCGGGGCCGGTTCGCACAAGGTTGGATTTGAGCTTTACAGCCCTGCCTTGCGCGCCATGGTCCCATCGACAATCGCGATGGCTGCGCGGAGTGATGCCTCTATATCGAGAAGCGTCGTATCGAGCAAGTGCGCGTCGTCAGCTTTGTAAAAGCCGCCATGGGGATTGGCCATGTCGCGTGCGTCGCGCTCTTCGATCTGGTGATAGAGGGCGTAGCGGTCAACCGGCAGGCCGCGCAGTTCGAGCTGCCGCGCCCGGCGCTCCATGCGCACCTTGCTGTCGGCAACAATGAACAGCTTCGCATCGGCGTCCGGGCAGATCACCGTGCCGATATCGCGCCCGTCCAGCACCGCCCCGCCCGGCTGGCGGGCAAATTCGCGCTGATATTGGCGCATCGCCACGCGAACCTCGCCAATCACCGCGACGCGGGACGCCAAGATCCCGGTATTGGCGCTGGTCAGCGCCTCCAGATTGCCCAGATGGGCCGCGTCGAGCCTTTGCGCCGCAGCGATCGCCTTGGCCTCGAAGTCCGGCCCGTCGGGCTCGTCCCGCAGCGCCCAGCCCACCGCGCGATACAGCAGCCCGGTGTCCAGATGCGGCAATTGATAGTGTCGCGCCAGCCCTGCGGCCAGCGTGCCCTTGCCTGATGCGGCCGGTCCGTCCACGGCAATAATCATCGCTCAGCGTCCCTTGCTTGGGGGAAATCGGCCGCCCAGGGCGGTCATGGCGGCCACGAAATCGGGGAAGCTGTCCGCCATTGGGCCCACGTTCTCGATTGTCACCTTATGGCGGCTGGCCAGGCCCAGCACGGCAAAACTCATCGCCATGACCGGGTCGTCCTGGCAGTCGACCTTGCCGCCACCGGCCACCTTGCCGTCGCCGACAATGCTGAGGCTGCCGGGCTCCTGGCGCAGTTTGACCTTGTTGGCCCGCAGCCCCGCCGACAGCCGCTCCCAGGGGTCGCCATTGGACGCGGCAGCGCCGGTGTGGATCACCGTCTCGCCCTCGGCAAAGGCGGCGGCCACCGCCAGCATCGCCATATCGTCGCGCATGCTCTCGAGGTGGCGCTGGTCCACCCGCACCCCCTTGAGCCAGCTGGAGCGCACCCGCAGATCGGCGATGTGCTCGCCGGCGGTCTCGCGCTGGTTGAGAAACTGGATATTGCCGCCCATTTCCAGCAGCGTGTCGATCAGCCCGGTGCGCAGCGGATTGATCAGCACGTTTTCCACCACCACGTCCGATCCCTTGATGATCAGCGCCGCCACAATCGCGAAGGCCGCCGCCGAGGGATCGCCCGGCACGCTGATGGCCTGTGGCGTGAGCTCGGGCAGGCCTGCCAGCCGAATCGTCACGCCGCCGCCGTCATCGGCATCGGGCGTCACCGTGATATCGGCGCCAAAGGCGGCCAGCAGCTTTTCGGTATGGTCGCGCGCGACCATGGCCTGGTGCAGCTGGCTGTCGCCGGCCAGTTGCAGCCCGGCCAGCAGCAGCGCGGTCTTGGTGGCTTCGGCGGGGGTCACCAGATTGAGCTGCAGCGGCAAGGGCAGGCAGGCGCCATGCAGGGTCAAGCCGCTCTTGCCCCGCCGCTCGAGGCGCGCGCCGATGGCGGTCAGGCCCTCAAGCAGTTCAGGGTCGATGCCCTTGCCCACGGCCGGATCGGCGCGCAATGCGGTGGCAAAGCCATAGGGCGCCAGCAGCCCCAGCAGCATGGCCAGGCTGGTGGCCGATGGCCCCGCCTGCAGCGGCGCCTCGGGCTTGAGCAGCCCGGCCACGCCCAGCCCGGTCACCTGCGTCTGCGGCCCGCTGGTCTCGATGCTGACGCCCAGCTGGCGCAGCCCGGCAATACAGCGCTGCACATCGGCGGACAGGCGCAATCTGGTGAAGCTGCTGGTGCCCACGGTCAGCGCCGCCAGCAGCACGGCGCGCAGCGAGATGGCGGGGTCGCCGGGCGTCGCAAAGCGGCCGCTGAGCGGATCGGCACCGTGGGCGGTGAGCGGGGCGGAACTGGCTGGCAAATCGGTCATGACGCGCCCGGACTTAACACGGTCAGCCCCGTGATTGCCATCACCCCGTCGGCCCGGGAAGCTGCTCTCCACATTTTCGGTTTGACAGGGGCCTGCTTTGCTCATAACCGGACTGACCAAACACGGGGCGAAACCGCCCACCAAACCCCATCCACGAGGAACATCGATGGCCAGTTCCGACCGCGGCACCAAGCGGACCGACCCTGATACGGGTAAAAAGTTCTACGATCTCAACCTCGATCCGGTTGTCTCGCCCTATACCGGCAAGAGCTATCCGCGCGCCTTTTTCGAGCAGGCTGCGGTGACGCCCAAGGCGGCGCCCGCCAAGCCCAAGCCCGTCAAGCCGATTGACGACGAGCTCGACGACGAGATTGAAGACGTCGCCGCGCCCGAGATCGTTTCGCTCGAGGAAGCCGACGCCGAAGAATCGGGCGACGACATTCCCGAGACCGACGACGTCGAAGTCGATGAAGAACTGGGCGAAGATGACGCCGACACCTTCCTCGAAGAAGACGAAGGCGAAGACGACGCGCTCGGCTTTGACGTCAATACCGACGACGAGCCCTGATTTCATGTGATTTTTCAACCGGCTGGGTCACCCGGCCGGTTGAATCAAAAAGTGTCATTTAGGCACTTGCAAGGGCCGGGATCATCCAATAGGTTCCGCCTCGATTTGGAAGGCAATTGTCCTCCAAAGACCCAAATAATGGGGCCTTAGCTCAGCTGGGAGAGCGCTTGCATGGCATGCAAGAGGTCAGCGGTTCGATCCCGCTAGGCTCCACCAATTTTCACTTTTCATGTCCTGTTGCGTCCAGATGTTAGCAGACTGTTAACATTGAACGTCGACTCAAGGCACTTTCCGGCGCAGGGCGCGGTGAAAAACCCATCTCCGGCATTGGCTTGCGCGGTGGCTACTGGATGTTGCGCGCTCATCCGCCCCAGCCCGGACAGCATAGCATAAAAAAGGCGCCCCGTGGATTGGCCCTGCTGCCATGGATTGACGGGCCGGCGGGCCAGGGTGACGCTCCACTTCCAACCGGATTCGGATACCGCCCTTGGCCAAAGCCCCGCTCGTTCTCGACCCCGCCCGCGCCCGCCAGATCTGGATTGCCGCGCAGCGTCTCGACGGCGCCGCGCCGTTCGGCAGCGGCCCCGAGGCGGTGCGCGCCGCTATCGCCCATCTGGGCTATGTGCAGATCGACACCATCAATGTCATCGAGCGCTGCCACCATCACATGCTGTTCTCGCGCATCCCGGCCTATCGCCGCGCCGATCTGGTCGCGGCCCAGTCCGCCGACAAATCGGTGTTCGAATACTGGACCCACGCGCTCAGCTACGTGCCCAGCGCCGACCTGGCGTTCTTCCTGCCGGCCATGCAGGCCCAGCGCAATGGCGTCAGCCGCTGGTTCGGTTCGGTCACCCCCGCCGAGTCCAGAGCCATGCTGGCCCGCCTGCGCCGCGAGGGGCCGCTGTCGATGCGCGATATCGGCGACGACCGGCTGGTCGACAAGGATCATCCCTGGGCCAGCCGCAAGCCATCCAAGCGCGTGCTCGAAATGCTGTTCTACCAGGGCCATGTCACCGTCGCGGCGCGTCAGGGCATGCTCAAGAGCTATGATCTGATGGCGCGCCATTTCGGCTGGACCGGCAGGCCGAAGCCGGCCACCGCCCGCCAGATCATTGCCTATAAGCTCGATCGCGCCCTGCGCAGCCAGGGTGTGGTCAGTCTGGATTCCATCTGCCACCTCGACGCGCCCAGCAAGCCCATGGTCAAGGCGCTGATCGACAGCCGTGTCCGCGCCAGAAAGCTGGTGCCGCTGACCCTGGCCGGGCCGGACCAGACCCTCCATTGGGCCGCGCCGGAAACGCTCGAGGCCCCCGCCAGCATCCCGCCGGGGCTGGTGCACATCCTCTCCCCGTTCGATCCGCTGGTCATCCAGCGCAAGCGGCTCAAGCGCTTTTTTGGCTATGAGCATCTGTTTGAAGCCTATCTGCCGGCCGAAAAGCGCCGCTACGGCTATTTCGCCCTGCCGGTGCTGCTGGGCGACAATATCGTCGCCGCCCTCGACCTCAAGACCGACCGCAGCGCCGGCAAGCTGCTGATCCGGCAAGAGACCTGGCTGGCTGATGTCGGGGCCGAGGGCCGGGCCGCGGTGGATGAAGCGCTGGGACGGTTCGAGCGGTTTCAATTGGGGGATTGAGGGGCAACGGAGGCTGGCTGAGTGCTCTTTTCTCAGCAGTCATAGTTGCTGATACACAGCGTTCTACGGACAGACTATCTTCTGAGCCGACCATCCGGTCACGATTAGCGAATTCGTCAATAATTTCTACACACGGTGCCGATATTATCAATATATCGTTTTTATCGGCGCTTCCAATATCCGTACTTTAGATTATAGATTTTTGGTTTTGGAGAAAATATTGATTTCATTTAGTGAAGCTATTGAGCAAACTGCGGACGAAGATCGTGCACTGCTGATCGGAAATGGGTTTTCTTCAAAATACACATCTTATTCTACACTCCTTTCTAAATCTGGCCTCGAAGAAGGGTCGGATTTGCGTTCGCTGTTTGATGCTTTGGAGACCGTGGATTTTGAGGCCGTTGTACACTCACTCGAGCAGGCGGCTATCGTCGAGATGGCATATGGGAATGCTGTGCATTCAAATGAGCTCGTAACGGACGCACAAAAGGTTCGAGAGGCCCTAGTAAACGCGGTCAGAACTACTCACCCGGCACATCGGGACGAGTTGGCTGCATACTATGAAAGCGGGGCTTCGTTCCTGAGCAATTTCAAGAAGGTCTTCACTCTCAACTATGACTTACTGCTGTACTGGGTGAACCTAGAGAGCAGGCATCTGAGTGACGGCTTCGGGAAAGGCACCGACGCGGACAACTTCAAAGGACCATTCTATGAAGATGCTTGGTGCGACATCTACAATCTGCATGGGGGCCTTCACCTGTTCCAAGATGATAGGGGCGACGTGATTAAGGCGCTCAACGGCGGAGACGGCGTAATTGCTACAATTACGAAGACGATTGTAGAACGAAAGCGCTTACCTGTTTACGTCGCTGAGGGATCATCAAACGCCAAGATGCTGAAGATAAATTCAGTCGGATATCTTCGTCATTGTTACGACGAGTTGCTTTCGAACACTGCTAGCCACCTTTTCGTATATGGTCACAGCGCAGACGACAATGACGCTCACATCTATCGCGCAATTTTCAGCTCAGGTGTAAAAAAGGTCTATTTCGGAGTGTATAAGCCAACCGAAGAAAAAATTAGGGTCTTTAGGGGGCAGCTAGCTAGGCATAAGGAACTAGGAGGAAGAAGTATTGACTTCACGTTCTATGATGCTGCCAGCGCAGATCTTTGGGCTGACGCCTAGATCCCGACATGGGAACGCAATCCGCCCGCCCCCGGCCTTCCCATTGCCACCCCTGCGCGGTACAAGCCTCGCCGCGAACGGGGAACGACAATGGCAACTTTCACAGACATGGCCCGCCGGGTGTACAACCACACCTGGAAGCTCGATCCGATCGTGCGCAGCCTGCTCGATACCGATTTCTACAAGCTGCTGATGCTGCAGATGATCTGGGGGCTGTATCCCGGCGTCAACGCCACCTTCTCGCTGATCAACCGCACCAAATCGGTGCGGCTGGCCGACGAGATCGACATTGACGAGCTGCGCGCCCAGCTCGATCACGTGCGCGAACTGCGTTTCACCAAAAAGGAAATGATCTGGCTGGCGGGCAACAGTTTTTATGGCTCCAAGCAGATCTTTTCGCCGGCCTTTCTCAAATGGCTCGAGGATTTCCGCCTGCCCGACTACACGCTTGAGCGCCGCGACGGCCAGTTCGTGCTCGAATTCCCCGGCCTGTGGATGGAAACCTCGATGTGGGAAATCCCCGCGCTCGCCATCATCAACGAGCTGCGCAGCCGGGCCGCCCTCAAGCATTATGGCCCCTTTACCCTCGATGTGCTCTATGCCCGCGCCAAGGCCAAGATGTGGGAAAAGGTCGAGCGGCTGCAAAAGCTGCCTGATCTGCGTATTTCCGATTTCGGCACCAGGCGGCGGCATTCCTTCCTGTGGCAGCGCTGGTGCGTCGATGCGCTCAAGGAGGGCATTGGCGACAATTTCACCGGCACCTCCAACGTCAAGCTGGCCATGGACACCGACCTGGAGGCGCTGGGCACCAATGCCCATGAGCTGCCCATGGTGCTGGCGGCGCTGGCGTCCAGTGACGAGGCGCTGCTGGCCTCGCCCTATCAGGTGCTGACCGATTGGGAGCGCTATTATGGCGGCAATCTCAAGATCGTGCTGCCCGATGCCTTTGGCACCGACTCGTTTCTCGAGCATGCGCCCGACTGGGTGGCCGACTGGACCGGCTTCCGGCCCGACAGCGCGCCGGCCATTGCCGGGGGCGAGCGCATCATTTCGTGGTGGAAAAGTCGCGGTCGCGATCCGCGCGAAAAATTACTGATTTTTTCCGATGGGCTCGACGTCGACATGATCGAGGAGGCCTATCTGCATTTTGACGGCAAGGTACGCATGGCTTTTGGCTGGGGCACCAACCTGACCAATGACTTTGCGGGCTGCGAACCCGATGGGCCAAACCCCGGACTGGAACCAATTTCCATCGTTGCCAAGGTCAGCGAAGCGAATGGACGCCCCGTGGTCAAGCTATCCGACAATCCGGCCAAGGCCACCGGCACGCCCGAGGAAATCGCACGCTATATCCGGCTTTTTGGCGAGTCCGGGCGGGTTGAATACGCCGTCAAGGTGTGATCTAGGCGCCATTCCTTCAATAAAGCACCGCAGCGGAACAACCAGCCCGCACCGTGCGTTAAGAGCTCGGGATACTCCACGCGTGCCACTGCGTTGGGGGTCCCTCGGGGCCGGTATGACCTTTGAACTTATCGATATCGCTGTGCGGGACAAACAGTCCCATCCTCGGCTTGCCGGTCGCGTGACCGGTCACGTCCGCGCTGTGCTCAGCGAGGTGCTGGACGGGCATGCGCAGACCCATGAGCTGTCCATTGCCGTCTGGGCCAATGTCGCCCCTGATACGCCGCCCGCCGATGTCGATATGGCGCTGCTGCTCAAGGCCGCAGAAATCGTCGCCCGCATGAAGAAATCCATGGGTACGGACGATTAGGCCTTCTGCGCCAGCGCCTTGAGGAATGCCCGCTGCGTTTCGCTCAGCCCGCCTCGGGCAAGCCTGGGCGGTGGCGGCAGCACGGCCCGGCTCGGTTGATGCCGGTATTTGGGGGCATGGGCATAGTAGCGCGCCGACCGCGCCAGGGCGGCATGGGCGCGCAGCCGGCGTTCATCGCGCACAAACCAGATGATGGTGGTCAGCACCACCGCCCACATTGCCAGAACCTGCCAGACCATTGCCGTCTCCTTCAGTGCAGGAGCCAGACTTAGCTAACGAGACGTTAACGCCCAAGCCGAATCCGGCGTTAGGCTTACCCGCTAAAATTGCAATCAATCGGGCCGGCAAGGGCCCGGACCGGCCTACGCCTTGTCCTTGCCGCTGGTCAGGGGCACCGCATAGAGCTCGAGCCGGTGGTCGACCAGCCGGTAGCCCAGCCGCTTGGCAATGACCTCCTGGATCGCCTCGATTTCCTCATTGCGGAATTCGATGACCGCGCCGCTGCGAATATCGATCAGATGGTCATGATGCTCGTCCGGGATCAGCTCGAACCGCGCCCGCCCGTCCTTGAAGTCGTGCTTGGTGACCAGGCCCGCCTCTTCGAACAGATTCACCGTGCGATACACTGTCGACAGCGAGATGCGGTCATCAATCGCCGAAGCGCGGTGATAGAGTTCTTCCACATCGGGGTGGTCAGCAGCCGATTCAATCACCCGGGCAATCACGCGACGCTGTTCGGTCATGCGCATGCCTTTGGCGACGCAGGCTTCTTCCAGCGTTGGCTCGGTCTGGCTCTTGCTCACATCACGGCTCCCGACCGGATCTGTCATGGCACCGGCCTATCCAAGATCGGTGGCCATGACAAGCGCCGTGGCCGCCGAGCCATCGGCCCGGGGGTAATAGCCCTGGCGCTGGGCAATAGTGGTAAAACCCAGCCGCTGATAGAGCTTGATCGCCGCCGCATTCTCTTCGCTGACCTCAAGAAACATCCGCCTGGCCGGACTGGTCAGCAGATCGGCAAAGGCGGCCTGCAGCAGCGCCCGGCCCAGGCCCTTGCCGCGCCATTTGGGGTCCACCGCAATGGTCAGCAATTCGGCTTCATCGGCAGCGATGCGCACCAGCGCAAACCCGGCAATTCGCCGCTTGGCATCGCAGGCCACATAGACCGGCGTATCGCGCTCGCTCAAAAAGCTGGCAAATTCAGCGCTCGGCCAGCCGCGGTAAAACCCCTTGGCATGGATGCGCGCCAGCTCATCGGCATCCCTGGTCTGCCCCGGCTCGATATGCAGGCCCCCCGGGGCCATCCACAGCTTGATCACGTGGCGCTTCTTTCCACCCGGCCGGCCGTCTGCGGCTTGGCATCGGCGTCGCGCACATAGGCCGCCTCGGGCGGGTGGGTCGCGGGATCAGCCGTGGCGCCATATTGCGCCAGCAGCGCCACATCGACAAAGGGCGTGGAAATCAGCGTGGTTTCGGGCGGTGTCGCCGCCTGTGCCAGCGCCATGGGCAGCAGATCGGGCGCCGTCACCGCCATGCCGGCCCCGGCAAAAATCTGGAAATAGGCCTCGCCGCGCCGCGCATCGAGCAGCACGGTGGAGGGCCCTGCCACGCTCAGCGACAGCGCCAAAAGGCTCGGCACCCCGATCACCGGTATGCCCCGCGCCAGCCCGATGCCGCGCGCCGCGCTCAGCCCGATGCGCAGCCCGGTGAACGAGCCCGGCCCGGTGGTGGTCACCACCCGGTCGAGATCGGGGTAGCCCAGCTTGTTGCGCGCCAGCAATTGGGCAATCCGCCCGAAGATCGCCTCGGCCTGGCCGGTCGCCATGTCTTCCACCGACTCATCCACCCGGCCATCGGCCAGCAACAGCGCCAGCTGCAGCCGGGGCGCCGCCGTATCAATCGCCAGCACCGGCCCCTGAGTCGGGTTCATGGCCTGGCAGCCGCGTTGCGCGCCCGCGACGCCTCGGCCTCGGCCCGCTTGCGGGCCCGGGCATCAGCTGCCGCCTGCACCGCGCCATCGCCCAGATGCGCCGCGCCGCGCCGCGCGGCCAGCGCCATCTGTTTCTGCCGCTCCTGCGCCGCGGCGTGCCTGGCGGTGTCCTGGGCGCAATAGGGGCAGCTTATCCCCTCCACGTAGGCCTTGTCGGCCCGGTCCGCCGGCGTCAGCGGATGCCGGCAGGCGCGGCACAAGGTGGCCTCGCCCTCGACCAGCCCATGGCCCACCGCCACGCGCTCGTCGAAAACAAAGCACTCCCCGGCAAACCGGCTCTCGGCCTCTGGCACCACTTCGAGATATTTCAAAATCCCGCCCTTGAGGTGAAACACCTCCTCGAACCCCTGGCTCAGCAGATAGCTCGAGGCCTTTTCGCAGCGAATGCCGCCAGTGCAGAACATTGCCACCTTCTTGTCCCGGCTCGGGTCGAGATGGGTGGCGACATAGTCCTTGAACTGGGTGAAATGCTGGGTCTTGGGGTCCAGCGCCCGTTGGAAAGTCCCCAGCCCGACCTCGTAATCATTGCGCGTATCGACCAGCACCACATCATTGCGCTCGATCAGCCCGTTCCAGTCGGCCGGCTCGACATAGGTGCCCACCGCCCTGGCCGGATTGGCCTGCGGCGCCCGCAGCGTCACGATCTCGCTTTTCAGCCGCACCTTGAGGCGCAGGAACGGCATGGTGCTGGCGGCCGAATATTTCACTTCCGCCCCCTGCAGGCGCTGCCCGAACGGTCCATTGTGCAACAGGAAATCCGCCAGCGCGTCGATCGCCGCCGCCGTGCCGGCCACCGTACCATTGATGCCCTCGGGCGCCAGGATCAGCGTGCCCTTGATCGCCTGTGCGGCGCACAGTTCGGCCAGCGCCGGCTGCAACTGGGCGGCATCGGGCAGGTCAGCGAATTTATAGATCGCCATCACCTTGTATGGCAGTGCGTCTTGGGGCAGATTACGGGTCATGTGACTTTTTCGGCGGGTTGTTTGCCCGCTCATACCATTGCCCGCCCGCGCGGCCAAATCAGAACATGACACGGAGCCTACCATGACCTATCGGGCCGATACGGCACGCTATGACACCATGCAATACCGCCACTCCGGCCGCTCGGGCCTCAAACTGCCGGTGATCAGCCTGGGCCTGTGGCAGAATTTCGGCGGCACGCGGGACTATCCTTCGGCCATGGAAATCCTCGGCTATGCCTTCGACCAGGGCATTACCCATTTCGACCTGGCCAATAATTACGGCCCCCCGCCCGGCTCATCCGAAGAGCTGTTCGGCCAGGTGATGGCCCGCGATTTCCGCCCCTATCGCGACGAGATGATCGTCTCCACCAAGGCCGGCTACAATATGTGGCCGGGCCCCTATGGCGAATTCGGCAGCCGCAAATATCTGCTGGCCAGTCTGGATCAGTCGCTCCAGCGCATGGGCCTCGACTATGTCGATATCTTCTATTCGCACCGCTTTGACCCCCATACCCCGCTCGAGGAAACCATGGGCGCGCTGGCCCATGCGGTGCGCAGCGGCAAGGCGCTCTATGTCGGCATTTCCAGCTATCCCGAGGCCGAAACCCGCGAGGCCTATCGCATTCTGAAAGAGATGGGCGTCGCCACCACCATTCACCAGCCCTCCTATTCCATGATCAATCGCTGGATCGAGAACGACCGTACCCTCGACACCTGCGGCGATCTGGGCATTGGCGTCATCGCCTTCTCCCCGCTCGCCCAGGGCGTGCTGTCGGGCAAATACAACCGCGGCGACAAATCCGGCACCCGCGGCGAAAACCCCAATGGCAGCCTGCGCGCCAGCCATATCGAGCCGCGCGTGCTGGCCGCTGTCGACAAGCTCGGCGAGATCGCCAAATCCCGCGGCCAGACCATGGTGCAGCTGGCGCTGAGCTGGGTGCTGCGCCGGCCGGAAATGACCTCGGCCCTGATCGGCGTGCGCAATCTCGATCAGCTCAAGGACAATCTGGGCGTGCTCAACAATCTGGCGCTGTCGCCCGAGGAAATCGCCGCCATCGACGCCGCCACCAAGGATGGCCAGATGGAACTCCACCCCCGCCCCTCCGGCTGGCTGCGCTGAGCGTCGGCCCGCCCCTCAAGGGGGGCGGGTTACCCCGCCCGGCGATTGCGCCGCCACGCGCGGTCTACTAAATTTCGCCCATGGTGTTCCAGTCCACATTCTTCCCGCTCTGAGCTGACGACCCGTTTCGTCGCGGCACGCCAGTGCCGCTCAGCTTGTTGACAGCGCCCCGCAGAGGCCGCTGTGCGGAGAATTCCTGAATGTCGGATGCTTCTCATTGCGGACTGAGCACGGCTCAGCTCGATCACTTCATTGAACATGGCTATCTAAAGCTCGAAGCGGCCTTCGATGCCGAGCTCGCCCGGGCGGGACGGCACGTACTCTGGCGCGCCATGGGGCTGTCGCCCGATGCGCCCGAGACCTGGACGCGCCCGGTTGTCCGCCTGGGCTTCATGGCGGGGCCTCCCTTTGTCGACGCTGCCAACACGCCGCAGCTGCATCAGGCCTATGACGCCCTGGCCGGGGCGGGACGCTGGCTGAGGCCCAATGGGCTGGGCACCTTTCCGGTGCGCTTTCCCGCCACCGAGGAGCCGGGCGATGCGGGCTGGCATGTCGATGCCAGCTTCGGCCTGGAAAATCCCGACTGCATGCAATGGCGGGTCAACGTGAAAAGCGCGGGGCGCGCCTTGCTCATGCTGTTCCTGTTTTCCGACATTGGCCCCGATAATGCCCCCACCAGGGTGCGCAAGGGATCGCACCTCACCATCGCCCGCCGGCTGCTGCCCTTTGGCGAGAGTGGCCTGACGCTGGGCGAACTGGCTGCCGATGGCTTCGCCTCGACGGCGTCCTGCCCGGACGCCCTGGCGACCGGACGGGCCGGAACAGTCTATCTGTGCCACCCCTTCCTCGTTCATGCGGCCCAGCCGCATCGGGGAACCCAGCCGCGCTTCATGGCGCAACCGCCATTGCTGCCGCGCGGCGAATTCGACCCCGCCCTGCCGCCATCGCCGGTGCAACGCGCCATTCGCCAGGCCTGTGGCCTGACGTTCTAGCCCGGCGCCCCGCGCGCACCCCTCCCCTGGTGGGGAGGGGTGCGTGGTGGCCGGGATGGGACCGTGCCTATGGAAGCAGAATGATCAGTATTTGCCCTGGTCGCTGCCGACAAAGGGGTCGACGGGGCTGGTGCCGGTGAAGGGCGTGCGGCCCATAATGGCCTCGACCACCGCCGCCTGCAGGGCTTCGCTCGAACCATAGGCGTTGATATAGGCGGGCACGCGCGGCGCATCGTAGAGATAATAGGGATAGCCGAACGAGATCATCAGCGTGGGCACGTCGTGCCAGTAGCGGGTCATGCCGCCCAAGGTGGAGCCGGTGAGCTTGACCCAATCAAGGAAGATCCGGCTGCGCCCCAGAGTGGTCTCTTCGGCGAAGAGATAGAGCACCAGATCAAAATCCCTGGGATTGACCGCCATGCCGGGGGTGAAGACGGTGACGGCAAAGCCCTCCTCCTCAAGCCGCATCGGCACGCTGAGCGGCAGCGGCTCGGGCACGAAGGGCACGATGGCGCCGCCGGAATACACCAGCACGCGGTGGTGCCGGGACGGTGAGAGCGGCAGCAGCTTGTTGGTGTCCTTGACCAGGGTGGGGACGCGGGCCGTGACGGCGGTCGCGGTGGCCTGGTGTGCCTCGCTGGTCACCTGCGGGCGGGCTGCCTCCAGTTCAAGCAGCGGGCGGGGCCGGTGCAGGCCCTGGGCGGCCTTGAGGGCGAGCACGCGGGTAACGGCCTCGTCAACGCGGTCCTGGCTCAGACGGCCATCGGCAACGGCTTTGACCAGCCGCATCAGGTCGGCATTGGGGTCGTCGGAGAACAGGATGACATCGCAGCCGGCGATGACCAGTTCGGGCAGGGTCTGGTCGCGCGGGCCCCAATCGCCCATTCCGGCCATGGCGGTGGCGTCAGAGACAATCAGGCCATTAAAGCCCAGCTCGCGGCGCAGCAGATCCTCATTGAGAATGCGGCTGAGCGAGGCGGGGCGCCAGGCTTCGGCACCGGCATCGGGATCGAGCGCCAGCGCATAGGCGGGAAAGGCGATGTGGGCACTCATCACACTCATCACCCCGGCCGCGATGGCCTTGCGGTAGAGCCGGCCAAAGCTGGCCTCCCAATCGCTCATGGACAGTGGATTGACGGTGGTGACCAGATGCTGGTCGCGATCATCATAGCCTTCACCGGGCCAGTGCTTGACGGTGGCGGCAATGCCATTGGCCTGGAAGGCGGCGATCTGGGCCAGCGCGTGGCGCTCGACCTTGTCGATATCGCTGCCAAAGGAGCGGGTGCCGACAATGGCGCTGCGCCAGGCAATGTTGAGGTCGATGACCGGGGTAAAACTCCAGTTGAGGCCGACAGCCGCCGCTTCGCGCGCCATCAGGGTGGCGATGGCAGTGGTGGCTTCCAGATCATCAACAGCGGCCAGACCGAGCGGATTGGGCACGCTGGTGCCCAGTGGCAGGCTCATGCGGCTGCCCTCGAGATCGGCACTGACCAGCAGCGGCACGGCGCTGAGTTCAGCCAGTTCGCGGGCCAGGGCGATTTCGGAGGCCAGGTCGGCGGAATAGATACGGGTGATGCCACCGGGCTTGAAGCTGCGGACCTGTTCGGCGGCTTGCTGGGGGGTGCCGCGCGCCAGCAGCACAAACAGCTGGGCCAGCTTGTCGCGTGGACTGAAGCTGTCCCTGGTGGTGTGGACCCAGGCCATGGCGTCGTCATCGAGATGGAACGGGGCGGCTGCGAGATCGATGGGCGCCATGGGGCTTGCTCCCTGAAGTCTTCTTATGTGGCAAAAGGCTTAGCAGATGTGCCCCTGGGGGGGAACTCGCACGCCGCGCAGGCTGTTGTCAGGGCAAACGAAAACACCGCCGGGTCGCCCCAGCGGTGTAATTTCTGTCGCACTGCCTGCAATCAGGCTGCGTGGCCTTCGAGCCATTTGGTGAGACCGGCCTTGGGCGTGCCCGCGCCGACCTTCATGTCAGCCGCTTCGCCGCCCTTGAACAGGATCATGGTCGGGATGGAGCGGACGCCATATTTGCTGGCGGTACCCGGGTTCTCATCGACATTGAGCTTGACGATCTTGACCTTGCCGGCCAGTTCGGTCGAGAGCTCGTCGAGCACGGGAGCAATTGCGCGGCATGGCCCGCACCACTCAGCCCAGAAGTCCACCAGGACGGGCTGTTGGGAGTTGAGGACTTCCTCGCCAAAATTGGCATCGGAAACATGAGTAGTCATGGGATTCTGCCTTTTGTTCTGAGCGGCGGTCTGTGTGCGCCCAAAGCTGGTGCGTGTCCAGCATGGGTACAAGCAAGATCACTGCAAGGTGAAGCCCCGGGTGCCAGCCGACAGGGCGTCCGGGGAGAGATTGATCAATGATTCCAGTGTTGTCCATAAGATTGCGGCACGGATGGCCCGTCCCGGGAAGAGCTGAGTTGCAACCAACGCATATAGTCCAAGCTGGGTGACGTAACGCCCCGGTACCTCGCCCGGTCCCCCCGGCACTGACGCATCGGACTTGTAGTCGACCACCAATACCCCCTGTGCGTCAATCACCAGTCGGTCGATGCGACCACTCAGGCGAATGGGCTGGCCATCGCGTTGCGCGTCCAGCAAAAACGGCACTTCGGCGCGGCTGCCGGGGCCAAACAGATGGGCCAGTTCGGGGCGGGTGAGGATGGCGATGGCCTTGGCGGCCAGCCTTGCGTGGTCCGCAGGCGAATCAGGCAGCAGGGCGGCCAGCGCCTTGTCGGCGATCTCGGGCCAGATGGCGGGATCGAGCTTGCCCAGATGCTGCAGCAAGGCGTGCAGGGCAATGCCCTCGCGCCGCGCCGCCTCGGCATCGCGGACCTGTTCGGCGAGGCTATCGAGCGCGGCGCCGGGAAAAGCGGCCTTGCCGGCCAGCGATGGCGAAACCTGGGGAATGTTGAGCGGGGTGGGCAAGGGAGCAAAGCTGAGCGGCGCTGTGCGGGCGCTGGCCCGCTCGGGCGTGGCGCCGATGGCGGCGGGCGCGACGCGAAGCCGCGGATAGACCAGCGCCGATTCGGCGCCATCGGCATCGGTCTGGCTCTGGGCATGCGGGCGCAGGGCGGTCTCGATGGACTCGTACCAGCTGCCCTCAAGCTGCTTGCCGGCGTCCGAGCCCGGGGTCAGCGCGCCGGTGACATAGAGTTCATCCTCGGCGCGGGTCATGGCGACATAGAGCTTGCGCCAGTATTCGCGCTCGAGATTGTCGTCGCTCGCCTGCTTGATGGGCAGGGTGGCAGCGACATGGTCGGCGGTGCTGGAAGCGTGGATGAGTAAGGGCCCAGGCGCCTCGGCCAAGAGATAGACCGGCTTGCCGATCATCTGCTTGCGCTGCTTGGTCGCGGCATCGGCAAGGATGACGATGGGCGCTTCAAGCCCCTTGGCGCCGTGCACGGTCATCACCCGGACGCCGCCACCGGATTCGGGCAGTTCGCGCTTGATGGTGCCCGAGCGCTGGCGCATCTCGGCGACAAAGCCCTGCAGCGAGGGCTGGGGGCCCTGCTCGTGGTTGAGCGCCAGCTCGAGCAGTTCGGCGACCACGTCATCGACCTCGCCGCCAAAGCGGGCATGGAAGCGCTTGCGGCCGCCTTCGGCGTAGAGCACCTGGGTGAGGAATTCGAAGGGGCGCTCGAAATCCAGCGCGCCGCGCCAGCGGAGCAGGCGCTCGGCGGCGGCGACACAATTGGCGTCGGCGTGTTCAGCCAGTGCGTGCCAGAGAGTCTGGTTCTTGGCGCGGGGCTGGGCCAGGGCGAACAGGGTTTCTTCGTCGATATCAAACAGGGGCGAGCGCAACAGCGCCGCCAATTGCAGATCATCGGCAGGGTTGAGCAGCACGTCGCACAGCGCCAGCAGATCCATGACCGCGATATGGCTGGTGACACCAAGGCGGTCGGCGCCCGGCGTGGGGAGATTGGCATTGCGCAGGGCGCGAATGACTTCCTGAAACACCGGGCCGCGCGACTGCACCAGGATCAGCACGTCATCGGCGGTGACGGCGCGGCCACGGCCGGTGAGCGGGCGTTGCCCATCGACCCAGCGCCTGATCTCGCTGGCAATACGCTCGGCAATCTGGCGCGGGGCGCTGCGCTCGGTTTCGAGCACGGTGGTGGGCCAGTCGCTGCCGGCGGGGGCATCGGCCACCTGCTGGGTGGGGGGCCAGAGCGTCACCGAACCGCCGCGCATGGTGCGGGCGGTATTGTGGTGCACCTTGTCGGTTTCGAGCAGGGCGGCCTGAATGTCCTGCCGATCGCTGACCAGATCCACGGCGGCGAGGATTTCGGGCAGGGTACGGAAGCTGGTGCGCAGCGGCACCGGCTGGAATGGCAGGTCGACGCTGTCGGCCCTGAGCGAGAAGTCGCGCCCGGTATCGGCGAACAGGGCCGGCTCGGCGCCCTGGAAGGAATAGATCGACTGTTTCTGATCGCCCACCGCAAACAGCGAGCGCGGGCGGCTGACGGCCCCTGCCCCGGCGAAATACTCTTCGGCAATGGCCCGCACCACGCGCCATTGCTCGCCATTGGTATCCTGGCTTTCATCGACCAGAATGTGGTCGATGCCGGCATCGAGCTTGTAGCGCACCCAATCGCCGGACTGGTGCTGGAACAGATCGGCAAGGCGTTCCACCAGATCGTCGAAATCGAGCAGCGAGCGGGTGCGCTTTCGCGCCTCGTAGCGCTTGCCGACGGCGGCGACGATGTCGAGCAGGGCGTCGCTGCGCGCGACCAGGCTGGCGGCACGACGGGCGGCAGCGAGTTCGGCGAGGCGTTCGGCTTCGGCAGTGAGCAGATCGGCGAGATCCGGATCGGCCGTGCTGACCGCCTTGACGACAAGGCGGGCCGGCACGGTTTCGTCGGCGGTGAGGAAGGCGCGCAGCCAGGCGGCGGGCGACGGGTTGGCCGGGTCTATGGCGGCCAGTTTGTCCTCGAGTTTGCGATTGCCGCCCGAGGGCGGGCACAGGGCATAAAGCCGGGCGAGGTCGGCCCCGGTCAGCAGGCGCTCGGCGAGAATGGCGGTGTTGATCTCGCTGACGGAGCGATTGGCAGCGGCGCCGATCAGCGCGCGCAGATTGGCCTTGGCCTGTTCGGGATTGGCCAGCACCAGCTTGAGCTTGCGGCCATCGGCGAGGGCGGCATTGATGGCGTTCTTGATCTGCTCGTCGCTGAGGGTCTGGAACAGGGTTTCCACCGCCCCATCGACATCAAGACCGGCCGAGAGCACGGTTTCGCGGGCCGAGAGCAGCATGGCGCTGCGCTCATCATCCTCGATGACGGCAAAATCGAACGGTACGCCGGCCTCGAGCGGAAAGCGGTGCAGCACGGATTCGCAGAAGGCATGGATGGTGACGATCTTGAGCCCGCCGGGGGTTTCGAGCGCCTTGGCAAACAGGGTCCGGGCGCGTTCGCGCAGCTCGGGGGAAACATTGCGCCCTTCGACCTTGGCCAGTTCGAGATCGAGGTCGGCATCGTCGAACAGGGCCCATTTGGCCAGTTCGCCGGCGACGCGGCGGCGCATTTCGGCGGCGGCGGCCTTGGTATAGGTCAGGCACAGCACCGTTTCGGGCGCCACGCCGGCCAGCAGCAGGCGCAGCACGCGGCGGGTGAGCACGAAGGTCTTGCCCGATCCGGCATTGGCCGACACCCAGATCGACCAGGACGGATCGGCGGCGCGCGCCTGCTGGGCGCTGGTATCGAAGGGAACGACGAGGGTGCCACGATCGCTCATGAGGCGTCCTCCCCGCCATCGACAGCCGTCCATTCGGCGAGCCGGGAGAGATGATCATAGGCGCCGGCGAAGCGCTGGCCGGGCAGCGGCAGCAGGCGGGCCGGCATGGGCGTGTCGCGCAGCAGGAAGAATTCGACGTGGCGCTGCATGCGCGCGGTGATTTCGTCGGCGGCAGCCATGATGTCAAAGCCGTCGGCGGGCACGAAGGGCCGGGCGGTGAAGGCGTCGGGGCCGAGGCCGACCTTGATATAGGTGAGGGCCGAGGTGGCAGCAGGGGCGATATCGCCCTTGAGCGTGCCGGCATTGGCCATTTGCGCTTCGAGCAGCAATTGGGGGACTTCGAAGGCCTGCATGGCGCCCTTGCTGGGGGGCGAGCCGGTCTTGAAATCGATGATCTCGAGCGTGCCATCGTTGAGCGCATCGATGCGGTCGGCCCGGCCGCGCAGGGTGAAGGGTTCGCTCAGATGCAGCTTGAGCTCGCCATCGATTTCAGCGTGACGCCGAGCGACCAGGGGCTCGCGGGCGCGCTCGAAATCGAGGAACTGGGTGGCGGCGGTGTGGAAGCGGCGCAGCCAGATATCGCGGCGCTCGCCAATGGCGTCGAGCCCGGAGAACTTATCGGCGGCGATGGCCATCAGCGTGTCGATGGCGTCTGGCGCCATGACGTCGCACCTGTCCTGGACAAACTGGGCGAAGATATCGTGGATGATGGTGCCGCGCTCGCGGGCATCGGGGCTTTCGCCGAGCGGATCGAGCGGACGCAGCTTCAGCACATGCTTGGCATAGATATCATAGGGCGAGCGCATCAGTGTCTCGATCTCGGTGACCGAGAGGGCGCGCGGGCGAGTGCTGGCGGGCGGATTGGGTGCCGGGCGCGGCGCCGATTTTGTTTCTTCCACCGCATCGAGACGGCGGGCCTGCTCCAGCCAGGTGGCGCCGCGCTGCTCCCAGATTGCGGCGGTCTCGGTGCCGGCAAAGGCGGTGAGTCGCTGCAAGAGGCGCGAGGCAATGGCGGGGCTGGCGCCAACGCGGTCGGCATAGGCGATGATGACTTCGGCATTGCCCAGCGCCTGGGCAAAGTCATGCGCGGCCAGGCCCTGCCGGCGTTCGGGCGGGTTGAGCCCGGCCGCCAGGCGCATGCCACGGCTGAGCCAGGGGCCGGGATCGGCCGGTTCGGGCCATTTGTCTTCGTTGAGCGCCGCCAGAATCAGCAGATCGGGATTTTGCAGCCGGGCCTCGAGCTGGCCCCAGATGGCGATGTCGCTGCGGCGCTCCTCATGGGTGCGCACCTGGGCGCCGAGCATCAGGGCGGTCAGCACACCATCAAGCTGGCGCGGCCGGAAGGTGTGGCCTTCGCCGCTGAGGTCGGCCATTTGCCGGGCCCAATCGCCCAGCTCGAGACGCCCGGGAATGTCGGCGCCATCGGCCACGGCATCAAAGGCGGTGCATAGTGATGACGCCAGGGCGCTGGCCCGGATGGTCTTTTCCGCCAGCAGGGCGAACAGTGGCGCCAGCGCGGCTTCGATCTGGTCGAACAGGGCGGTGATGGGCGCGCGATCGCCTTCGCTCAGCTGGCGCGCGGGATGGGTGGTGGTGCCCGCGATATTGGCAGCGAGCAGCTGGCGCAGTCCGGCAAGGCCAGGATTGGCCCGCTGGCCACGCAGCAGCCCGAGTTCGATGGCGTCGGCCAAAGAAGAGATGGCGGCGCGGCTCTGGCCGAAGCGGGTGGCGCGGTTGCGCAGCAGGGCCATCAGATCGACGGCGGCACAATTGGTTGTCGCCAGCGCCAGTATCTGTCGCAACAGCCGGCCGGCACCGGACTGGAACAGCGGCACGCCTGCGGCGTCATCGACGTCGACATCAAAGCGGCGCAGCTCGGCGGCGATGCGACGGGCCAGATTACGGTCGGGGGTAACGATGCCGACGGTCTTGCTTTCACTGAGGGCCTGCCGGGCGGCCAGGGCGACGGCGCGGGCCTCCTCGTCCTCGGTGCGGGCGCGAATGACAGAGAGGTTCTCGCTGGCCTGGTCGAGCTGGGCCGTGGTCAGGCGCTGGGTGGACCAGCGGGCGGTGTCCTTGGTCAGGGCCAGAGCGCGATGGACCAGCGTGGTGCGGGGATGATCACCGGGGGCCAGCTCGGTGACGTCGCTGATGGCAGCACCCATGGAGCGCAGCAGCCTGGCCAGGCCGAACTGCGGATGGCCGTGCGGATTGTTGCTGTCATCGAGCAGGGCGGCGTGATCGTTCGCGCTCATGGTGCAGTCGAGCCCGGGCAGCACCACCGCGCCGCGCGGCAGATCGTTGATGGCCTTGAGCAGGCGCGCCGTGGCGGCGATGGAGCCGGTTGAGCCGGCGGCAATGACCGGCCGGTCACCATAGACCAGGGGCGCGGCCTTGGCCTGACGATCAAGGCGCTGGCCGCGCAGGGCGGCGGTATCGGCCTGCCCCTTGGCCTCGAGCCGCACCGGCCAATAGGTCAGGGCGATGTCGAGAAAGGTCAGCGTCTGCTGCCAGTATTCGCCCAGATTGGCCTCGATCTCGGGGACGATGGCACGGATCTCGGCGGCGCCGCGCTCCTCGGTGTGCAGATCATCGATCAGCAGGCCGAGCGATTCGGCCATGGAGAGGATTTCGCCAGCGGTGGGCGGGCTGGAAAAGGCGCGTTGGCCGGCAGCGGAATTGGCCCATTGGTCAACGAGGCTGGAGAGCACCAGACGGCGTTCGAGCCCCGAGGCAGCGGGCAAGGGCGTGGGCGCGTCGAAGGGCGGCAGGAAGGGTTCCTCGTCTTCGACTTCGCCGCCAAAGCTGCGGATGTCGGGCAGAAGACCGTGACCCCTGCGGGCGAATTCATCGGCCAGCGCCAGCTTGGCGCGGCGGGTGGGCAGCACGATGGTGACATCGGTGAGCCAGAAGGGCTGGGTCTGGTCGGCGCCGCCCAGCAGGGTGCCGTCAATGACCCGGTCGGCCAGGGTGGCGATGAAGCGGGCATGGGGGGCAATGGAAAACAGCGTCATGGCGCGGCCGGCGCGACGAGCCGCGCTTCGGCTGCGGCAAGGCCAGCCGCGTCGCCGACATGAAACCAGGGGGCATTGAGCGCAACGCCATAAAGGGATTCGCGCTCGAGGCACTGCTCGAACAGATGGTTGAGCGAGAAGGCGCCGTCGCGGGTATTGTTGAACAGGGCTTTGCCCATCAGCGCCACGCCGCCATAGATCACCGGCGCACCGGTATCGCGGGTGATGGTGCCGTGCGGCGACAGGCAGAAATCATGGCTGCGGCCAAAGCCGGCGGCGTCGCGCGGGTGCACGCAAAGCAGCACCATGTCAGTGCGCTCGTCAAAGCGCGCCAGCATGCGGGCGAGCGGGGTGTCGCTACCGGCGGGCCAGAAGGCGTCGGTATTCATCACCAGAATGGGGTCCGAGAGCAGCATGGGCAGAGCGCGCTTGACGCCGCCGCCGGTATCGAGAAGCTCGTCCTCGCGACTGACCTTGAGCAGGCCGCCGAAATGGGCCAGCAACTGGTCGGTGCGGTAGTGGGCATTGGCGACAAAGCGCCGGGCGCCCTCGGCCCTGGCATTGTCCATCACCCGCTCGATCAACGGCACGCCGGCCACCGGCACCAGCGGCTTGGGAATGGAATCGGTAATGGGGCGCAGGCGGGTGCCCAGGCCCGCGGCCAGCAGCATCACATCGGGGAATCGGCTGGGTTCGGTCATGTCGGGATAAGAGCCGTACACCGTCGCCGAGGCAAGAGCTGTAGACCGCTGCACCGATTTAGCAGTCGACACCGTCCCCCTTGCGGGGAGGGTCAGGGAGGGGATGGGCGCCCCGGTATCGGGGCTCTCACACCCCCTCCCAACCTCCCCCGTCGAGGGGGAGGTGCCGCTCCGTGGGCGGGGCGAAACGGTGCGCCCGCTATGCCCGCAGCACGCCGCCGGTGGATTTGGTGACGGCGGCGACGATGGCGGCGGATATCGTGTCGATGTCCTCGTCGGTCAGGGTCTTGTCGCTGGGCTGGATGGTGACGGCGATGGCGACCGACTTCCTGCCTTCGCCGAGATGGGCGCCCTCGAAGACGTCAAAGATGGTGACGTCCTTGATCAGCGCCTTGTCGGCACCGCGGGCGGCGCGGAGGATGGTGGCGGCCGTGACCGAAGCATCGACCACAAAGGCAAAGTCGCGGGTGAGCGGCATCAGGGATGACAGCGCCAGGGCCGGCTTGGTCTTCGTGGCTTTCTGGCGCGGCTCGGGGATGGCATCGAGGTCGATCTCGAAGGCGGCGACGGGAAAATCAATGTCGAGCTCGGCGGCCATGGCCGGGTGCAGTTCGCCGAACCAGCCCAGGGTGATCTTGGGGCCCAGGGCGATGCGGCCACCACGACCGGGATGGCTCCAGGGCGCGGGTTCGGCCAGGATCTGGACCTTGTCGATATCAACGCCGAGCGCATCGAGCGCGGCGGCCAGATCGGCCTTGGCGTCGAACACGCCGACCTTGTCGGCCTTGCCCGACCAGTGGCGGCCCGCGCCGGTAAGCCTGGCCGTGCCGGTGCGGATGCCGCTGGCATAGGTGTGCTGGCCCTCGGGACTGGCGGAGAGGAAAACCTGGCCAACTTCGAACAGGCCCAGATCATCTATGCCGCGATTGGCATTGCGACGGGCCGCGGCGAGCAGGCCCGGCAGCAGCGAGGGGCGCATATCGGTCATGTCCGCGGCAATGGCATTGGCCAGCTGCAGGCTTTCCTGACCACCGCCAAAACGGGTGGCTTCACCATGGCTGATGAAGCTCCAGGTCACCGCCTCATCGAGACCGCGCGACGCCAGCGCCCGGCGGGCGATGCGGCGGCGGTTCTGGATGGTGGTCAGCATGCGCGGCGCGACATGGCTGAGACGGGCCAGCGGCTCGACAGGGATATTGTCGACGCCGACCATGCGCATGACTTCCTCGACCAGATCGGCCTTCAGCGTCACGTCGGGACGCCAGCTGGGCACCTTGACGGTGAAGCTGTCGCCCTTGGCGGTCAGCTCGAAGCCGAGCCTGGTGAGGATGGCGGTAATAATCATCGGCTCGACATCGAGACCGGTGAGGCGTTTGACTTCGGACAGCGGAAAATCGACCACGGTATTGGGGTAGATATCGTCGCCGGAAATGGCAGGCTCCATCGGCTCGCCACCGCAAAGCTCGAGCACGAGGCGCGTGGCCAGTTCCAGACCGGGATCGGTCAAGGCCGGATCGACATGGCGTTCGAGGCGATAGCGGGCATCGGAGACAATGCCGGTCTTGCGGCCGGTGCGGGCGACCAGATCGGGGTCCCAGCTGGCGCATTCCATGAAGACATTGGTGGTGGCTTCGGTGACGCCGGAGCGCACGCCGCCCATAATGCCACCGAGGCAGAGCGGACCGAGATCATCGGCGATGACGGTCATGGTCTCGTCGAGCGTATAGACCTTGTTGTCGAGCGCCTCGAACGCCTCGTTGCGGGCATTGCGCAGCACGGGCTGGCCAACGATCTTGTCGGCGTCATAGGCGTGCAGCGGGCGGCCCCAGCCAAGCGAAACGAGATTGGTGATATCGACAATGGCGTTGATGGGGCGCAGGCCGACGGCGCGCAGGCGCTGCTGCAGCCAGGCGGGGGACGGGCCATTCCTGACCCCCGTGATATAGCGGCCACCAAAGCGGCGAATGGTCTTGGGCTCATCGGCGCTGAATAGCTGCGGCAGCGGCAGAATCGGGCTGGGGCCCCTGGAGGGGACCGGCGACATGTCGGTGGCTTTGAGCGTACCCAGGCCATAGGCGGCCAGATCGCGGGCAATGCCATAGACGCCGGTGGCGTCGCCGCGATTGGGGGTGATGGAAATGTCGAACACCACGCCACCAATGCCGGCATACTGGTCATAGGGCACCCCGATCGGCGCATCGGCGGGCAGCTCGATAATGCCGTCATGGTTGTCTGAGAGTTCGAGCTCGGCATCCGAGCACAGCATGCCATTGCTGACCTGGCCGCGGATATTGCCCTTGCCGATGGTCATGTCCTTGCCCGGAATATAGGTGCCGGGAGCGGCGAACACCGATTTGAGGCCGGTGCGGGCATTGGGGGCGCCGCAGACCACGTCGATCAGTTCGCCGGTGCCGGCATCGACCTTGCAGACGCGCAATTTGTCGGCATTGGGGTGCTGTTCGGCCGAGACGATATGGGCGGTGACGAAGCTGGAAAAGGCCTTGCCCTGATCTTCCATGCCTTCGAGTTCGAGCCCGATCAAGGTCAGCGTGGTGGCGATCTCGGTCGCCGACGCATCGGTGTCGAGGTGCTGCTTGAGCCAGTCGAGGGTGAATTTCATGAGATCGGCACCTTAGCGGAAGTCGCTCTGGCTGCCGGAGATCGGCGGCAGAGCGTGGGAAATTTTCATCAGTTCAACGAGCACATTGGCAAAGCCGCGGGCATCGTCGATGGCTTTATGGGTATGGGCGATGTGACCAAAGAACTCGGCGGGCAGCCGGCTCATGCCCCATTGCGGATAGGGGACGCCGCGCAGCGTGCCGGCCATGGTGTAAAGACAGACCCCGCCGCCCTTGAAGATCTGGCGCTGGGCAAAGGGGCCGCCCAGCACGCGGGTATCGGCGAAGCTGTCGAGATAATGGTCCATCCACAGCCCGTCAAACATCATCGGCGCGGCGGCAAAGACGCAGGGACCGGGCAGGCTGTCGACCCAATCGGCATAGCGCGGCATGACGATCTCGGCCGGCTCGGCGCCGGTGGTGGCTGCCGCCCAGGCTTCGGGCTGGGTGGCCCACCAATCCATGGTCATCGGGCTTTGCGTCTTGTCGGCGCGCGGCTCCAGCACGGCCTCGAACTCGCCATAGCGCTGGCCATCGGCATCAATGGCGACCGAGGCAAAACTGAGCATGGAATGGCGCAAGGGCGTGGGGCCATCGGCTTCAATGTCGGTGACGATGAAAATCGCATGGTCTGGCGCGTCAGTCATGCTAGCTGCTCAACCCACCAAACAGGGTCGGCAGGTCCAGCGGGCGGAAGCCGTAATGGTCGAGCCAGCGCTGGTCGGCGTCAAAGAAGGCGCGCAGGTCGGGCATGCCGTATTTCAGCATGGCGATGCGGTCGATGCCCATGCCCCAGGCGAAACCCTGGTAAATTTCGGGGTCGAGGCCGGCATTGGCGATGACATTGGGATGGACCATGCCGCAGCCCAGGATCTCGAGCCAGTCACTGCCTTCGCCGATCTTGACTTCGCTGCCGGAGCGGTCGCACTGCACGTCCACTTCCATGCTGGGTTCAGTGAAGGGGAAGAAGCTGGGGCGGAAGCGAAGGGTGACGTTGGGGACCTCGAAATAGGCCTTGAGGAACTCCTCGAGCACCCAGCGCAGCTGGCCGATATGGCTCGACTTGTCGATAACGAGGCCCTCGACCTGATGGAACATCGGGGTGTGGGTCTGATCGCTATCATTGCGATAGGTGCGGCCGGGCATGACGACGCGGATCGGCGGATCCATGGCGGGAGTGAGATAGGCCGCGGCGGGCTTTTCATTGGTTTTCTGCATGACGCGCATCTGCACCGGCGAGGTGTGGGTGCGCAGCACCTTTTTGACGCCATCGGGGCCCGGCTTCATGAAGAAAGTGTCGTGCATTTCCCGGGCCGGATGGCCTTCGGGGAAATTCAGCGCGGTGAAATTGAGGTAGTCGGTCTCGATATCGGGGCCTTCGGCGATGGAAAAGCCCATGTCGGAGAAGATCGCGGTGATCTCGTCAATGGTCTGGCTGATCGGGTGGATGCGGCCGCGCGCAGTGGGCGCGGGCTGGACTGGCAGGGTGACATCGAGGGTTTCGGCGCGCAGGCGGGCGTCGAGCGCGGCGGCTTTGAGTTCGTTGCTCTTGGCGTCGACAAGCCCGGCGATCTCGAGCTTGAGGCCATTGATGGCCGGGCCGGCGCTTTTGCGCTCCTCGGGGGCCATGGCGCCGAGCGAAGCCAGCAGCGCCGAGACGCTGCCTTTCTTGCCCAGGGCAGAGACGCGGACGGTATCGAGCGCGGCCTCATCGGCGGCTGCGGCAATGGCAGCGCTGAGGTCGCTGCGCAGGGTGTCGATCTGGGTATCGAGAGACATGGCATTCTCATTCGGTCGTTTTGCGGGCTTTAGAGCATTTTGAGCCAGCAGAGTCAGGTGCAAATTGCATGGTCGTCCCTCTCCAGTTGAGGGAGAAGGGTAAAAGAGGCCGACGCCAACAAACAGAAACGCCCCGCGCCAGCCCAGAGGGCGGCGCAAGGCGTCAAAATCGACCTCAGCGAAGCTGGGGAGAGTTAGGCGGTGACGCGAGCGTGGGTAACAGTGTCCACGTCTTCCAGATACGCCAGAGCAGCCTTGGCCTTGGTGACCAGCACGGCGAACGCTTCAGGCTGGGTGATCGCGAGATCGCTCAGCACCTTACGATCGACAGCAATCTCAGCTTTGCTGAGGCCGTCGATAAATCGACCATAGGTCAGGCCCTGGTCGCGCACGGCAGCATTGATGCGCTGGATCCAGAGGGCGCGGAAATTGCGCTTCTTGATGCGACGATCGCGATAAGCATACTGGCCGGCCTTTTCGACAGCCTGCTTGGCGATGCGAATCGTCGACTTGCGGCGGCCATAATAGCCTTCAGCAGCCTTGAGAACTTTTTTGTGGCGGGCGTGATTGGTAACGCCTCTTTTAACGCGTGACATGTGTCAGCTTCCTTTCAGCGTTAGCGATTGTACGGCATGTACCACTTGACCAGACCCTCGTCGCCCTTGGACAGGATCTTGGTACCGCGGTTCGTGCGAATGTACTTGGCATTGTGGTTGATCAGGCGGTGGCGCTTGCCGGCGACGCCTGCCTTGACCCGACCGGTCGCTGTGAAACTGAAACGCTTTTTGGCGCCAGACTTCGTCTTCATCTTGGGCATTTTGCGGGTCCTTATAAGAAGATTGGATGGATTTGGCCCATCGCATTCAGAGATCGCCACGGCATGCCTGTTGGCCGGGCGATCCGGAGAAGTTGGCTCTATAAGCGGAAACCGGGGACAGAGCAAGAGGCTCAAGCAGAGTCTGACGCCGTCAAATCCGTGGGGCGCGGCGGCCGCGATCGTCCAGCTTGCCGAGGCGCTGACAAATGGAAAAACGGGCCGCTTAACGGCATTGTTGATGACTGATCACGGCTCAGTGTTCAGCTTCTGCGAACGGCAGTGAAACTTCCTGCGCCGGCACTGCGTATTTCCCAGCGAGATCAAAACGACCTCTACCCCCATCAACGCAAGGAAATCACTATGAAACTGCTCAAGATCGTCGCCCTTTCCGCTACCCTTCTGGCCGGCGCGTCGAGTGCCAGCCTGGCCGCCAACCCGTATGACGTGATGGACGGGGTCAGCTCGCTCAGCGCCATTCAGGAGGCCTTTGGCGCCACCGTATTGCAGGTCAACCAGAACGAGGCGGCCGTCCTGTCATTCGACAACGACCTCAATTCGGTACAGGCCCGGGTGGGCAACAATCATCGCCTGCTCGAGACCATTGAGCGTCAGGGCTATACGCTCGAGCAGATTGTCGGCGTCAGCGGCGAACAGAACAGCCTGACCCTTTACGCACTGTAAGCCTGGCGACAGACTGGCCGGCTCCTGCGGGGGCCGGCCACAGGCTAGGCGCGTTTTGCCTGGGCGAGCCTGGGTTCCAGGTGATCCTCAAACAGCAGGCCGGGCTGTGCGGCCAGGGCGGGCCCATAGAGGGGCTCGGCAGCCAGCGAAATGTCGAGGAATTGTTCGAGCCCGGCGACATCCTCAGCCGGCAGGCCGTAAAAGCCGGCGCGCAGGCGCTGCAGCAGCGTGGTCTTTGAGGCGATCATGCCGGCAGCGACATTGGCGCCATTGCTCATCGAGGCGCTGCGCTTGATGTAATCGTGCAGCGGGGTGCCCAGATGAAACGAGGCCGGCACCTGGCGATAGAGCTGCAGCAGGAATTCCAGATCGGTCATATTGCTCATGGTGGCGTCATAGCGGCCATCGGTGCGGCGGCGATCCCAGACCAGCATTGAATCCATGGAGAGGCTGACCCATTTGTGCTGGCCCGGCGTCAGCGCCTGATCGGCCCCCTGCCCGACAAAACGCAGATGATTGAACGCTTCGTCCATCACATCGAGCGCGGTGGTGACAATGGCGTGCTCGGCGAGGGCCTCAACAGCCAGTTCGAGCTTTTGCGGCTTGAGCCGGTCATCGGCATCGAGAATGGCGGCAAACGGGGTGTCGAGACGCTCCAGCGCGCGATTGCGGGCGGTGGCGGCCCCCAGCCCGACCCCGCCGCTGCTCAGATGCAGGATGCGGCTGTCGTCCAGCCCGGCCTCCGCCAGCAGCCCGGCATAGTCAAAGCCATCATCGGCAATGAGCCAGAGCTGCCAATCGGCATGGGTTTGGGCCAGCACGGAGCGCACGGTGGCCAATATGGTGGGCTGGGCCCGAAAGGCCGGCGTGATGATGGAAACGGTGTGGGACACGGCAGCAAAACCTCGACCTTGAACGATGGGCGTGCAGGTCCCATATTCGTGGCAGACGCGCGATGCCACTGCAATCGGGTCGCGTGTCGGTGCGTTGCTTGACGATCAAGGACGGTGTGTATGACGCGTGTTTCGGTATTTTCCGCCCCATTTCTCCTCGGCTTTGACAGCTTTGAGGAGCGCGTCGATCGGTTGGCCAAATCTGCCGACGGGTATCCGCCCTATAACATTGAGCGCACTGTCGATGCCCAGGGCACCGAGCACTTTGTGGTTTCCATCGCCGTTGCCGGTTTTGGCGCCCATGAGCTTGAGGTTCTGGCCGAAGACAGCCAGATCATCGTGCGCGGCAAGCAGAAAGACGAGCCAGGGCGGGAGTTTCTGCATCGCGGCATTGCCGCCAGACAATTCCAACGCTCGTTCCTGCTGGCCGATGGCATGATGGTACTGGATGCAACTTTAGGGCACGGTATGCTCGTTATTACCATTGAACGCCCGCAAGCGCCCAAGAACGCCCGCCGTATCGAAATTCGCTCAATCTGAGGAAAGGCCGACACCATGTATGAAAAACCAACCGACGTGGCCGCAGCAGATCGCGTGATCCATCCGTTGAAATCACTGACACGGGCGCAATTTGCAGCCCTGGGCGGCGATGCCGTAGCCTATCTGCGCCCGGTGACCGGCGCTGTGCTGGGCACGCTGATCGAGGATGCGGTGTTTGAGGCCGAGACCGAGTATCAGCTGCTGATGGCGGCCAATGGTACGCCGCTGCTGGTGACCGACACCGAAGATTCCGTCAATGACTGGCTCGGCGAGAACAATCTGGGCCTGGCCACGCTGCACTGAACCCCACCAGGGCCAGCGACAAAATGAAAAACCCTCCAGCGTCACCCGCTGGAGGGTTTTTGTTGAGTGACTGACTGGCCCAGCCGATCAGGCGGCGTAGGTGCCCAGCAGGGATTGGGTGAGAATGGCGTGCATCTGGGCCGGGTCATCGGTCTGGCGCAGTTCATCGACCACATTATCGGTGCGCAGCAGCCGGGCCACGCGCGACAGCACCTTGAGATGATCGGCGCCGGCCCCGGTGGGCGCCAGCAGCAGGACCACCAGATCGACCGGCTGATCATCAACCGCATCAAACTCGATGGGATGATCCAGCCGCGCGAACAGCGCGGTGACACCCTTGAGTCCGGGGAGCTTGCCATGCGGAATGGCGATGCCATTGCCGAGCCCGGTGGAGCCAAGTTCCTCGCGGCCATTGATGGCAGCGAGGATGTCGGCCTTCGGGTACCCGGTCAGTTCAGCAGCACGGGTGGCAAGGTCCTCAAATAACTGGCGTTTGGCTGTTGTATCGGGATAAAATAGCACGGCACGCTCAGCCAGAATATTGGCCAATTCCATTCAAATTACCTTACGATTAACTGCGCCAGTTGTGGTTCAGGAGCACATCAACTGGCTCCGAGGGCGGGGTCGATCCAACCTATGTTACCGTCGGTGCGGCGGTAGACCACATTCAGTCCACCATGTCCAGCATGGCGGAACATCACAACTTGGCCACCGGTCAGATCGAGCTCCATCACCGCTTCCTCAACACTGAGCTGGCGCAGGCTCTTGGTGCCTTCGGCAATCACGGGCGGCGCATAGTCGGCGTCGAGCTCATCGAGCTGGGTGCCGGCATCAAGCACGGTATATTGCGCCGTCACGTCGCCGCCATTGGCGCCACGGCGGTGCTGCTTGAGCTTGCGGTTGTAGCGGCGCAGCCGCTTTTCAATGTTAAGTGCCATGACCTCATAGGCCGCGGTGGGGTCGCCACCCTGGGCACTGGCCTGCAAGGTCGCGCCGGAATCGAGGTGCACTACGCAATCGGCGCGGAAGCCGATGCCATCGGGTGAGAGGGTGAGATGACCGTCATAGCCGCCGTCGAAATACTTCCCGACAACGGTGTTGAAATGCTCCTCGGCTTTGCCGCGCAGCGAATCGCCGACATCCATGTTCTTTCCCGAAACGCGTAAGGTCATGGCTTCTATTCCCTTCTTGTCGTGTGCGACGTGAAGATCGCCGAAAGCCGTTCCCGGTTTCGGGATCACGCCTGCTGCCTACCCCTTGAGATATGGGTGGCCGCTACGCCAATGCTAGACCTGAGGGCGCGACCGAAGCAATGCGCAACTCCCGGTTCGGGGTGGTTTATCCCTTGGACTTGGCCACAAAAGCGCCTTATCCTGCGCGAGCCATCGGGCCGGGCGCTGGCGGGGTCAGGCCATTTGCTGGGAATTTTTCATCCGGCGGCGGCGCATCACCGATGAGGGGATATTCATCCCCTCGCGGTATTTGGCGACGGTGCGGCGGGCCAGCTCGATACCCTGCTCCTGCTTGAGCATCTCGGCAATGGTGTCATCGCTGAGCACCGCGGTGACCTGTTCAGCCTCAATCAGCTGCCGGATGCGGTGGCGCACCGCTTCGGCCGAGTGATCGCCGCCCCCATCGCTGGACGCAATGGCGGTGGTGAAGAAGTATTTCATTTCAAACAGGCCGCGCGGGGTGGCCAGATATTTGTTGGCGGTGACCCGGCTGACGGTGGATTCGTGCATCTCGATGGCTTCAGCCACCATGCGCAGGGTCATCGGCTTGAGATGGGCAATGCCGTGGGTCAGAAAACCATCCTGCTGGCGCACAATCTCGGCCGCCACCTTGAGAATGGTCTGGGCCCGCTGATCGAGGCTTTTGGTGAGCCAGTTGGCGGTGGAGAGACAATCGGACAGGAAGGCCTTTTCACCGGGGGCACGGGCCTGTTTGGTGACGCTGGCATAATAGACCCGGTTGACCAGCACACGGGGCAGCACCTCGGTATTGAGCTCGATCTGCCAACCCCCATCGGGGCCGCGCCGCACGAACACATCGGGCACCACGGTTTCGACCGGGCCGCTGTCAAAGGCCAGACCGGGGCGCGGATCGAGCCGGCGCAGTTCGGCCAGCATATCGACCAGATCTTCGCGATCACAGCCAATGACCCGCAGCAGGCCGGCCATATCGTGCGCGGTGAGCAGCTCCAGATTGTCGAGCAGCGCCTGCATCATCGGGTCGAGCCGGTCGCGCTCGCGCAGCTGGATGGCGAGGCATTCGGGAACGCTGCGGGCAAAGACGCCGACGGGATCGCAGCCCTGCAAGGCGAGCAGCACGGCCTCGATATCGGCCCGTTCGGCGCCCAGCTGCTCAGCCAGAGCATCCAGATCGGCGGTCAGGTAACCGGCTTCGTTGAGGCCATCGATCAGGTAGCGGGCGATCAGCCGATCGGCCGCCGTGCGCAGGATGAGGTTGGACTGGGCTTCAAGGTGTTCGCTCAGCACCGGGCGGGACGCGACAAACTGATCGATATCGGGCGCTTCGCCGGCCTCGGAGCTGCCATTGCGATCCAGCCGGCTGGCCGGATTGAGCTGATCCTGCGCGGTCTGGTCGGGGAACACATTCTCGACGGCGGTATCATAGCCATCGGCAATGGAATCGGCATCCTGGATGCGATCACCCCGATCGACAGTGTCTTCATAGGCAGTGATTTCGGTGGAGCGTTCGACCACTTCGGGGATGTCAGGCTCGCCGGGCTCGGCGCCATCGCCGCGCTCGAGCAGTGGATTGCGCAGCAATTCGTCCTCGACGAAATTGTTCAGCTCAAGGTGGCTGAGCTGCAGCAGGCGGATGGACTGCATCAGCTGCGGCGTCAGTGTCAGGCTCTGGGCCTGACGAAATTCCAGACGCGGCGAAAGTGCCATCAAACGAAACCCTGAGCACAAGTTCGGGCCAAAACTGCCCAATTTTCAGCGCGACCATGCCTCATTATTGCGCAGCGGGCAAGCAACGGCGCCCAATGCGGGCAAATTTCGTGCCAAGTCCCTTGCCAAGTGCGATGAGCGAGCTGCGCGGTCAGATTTCGAAATTTTCGCCCAGATAGACGCGGCGGGCATCGGGATCGGCGCTGATGGTCTCGGGGCGCCCCTGAATCATCACCTTGCCGCCGTGAATGACATAGGCGCGGTCGACCAGGCCCAGCGTCTCGCGCACGGCGTGGTCGGTGATCAGCACGCCAATGCCGCGCTGGGTGAGCTGGCGCACCAGTCCCTTGACCTCGGCCACCGCAATCGGATCCACCCCGGCAAAGGGCTCGTCGAGCAGCATGAAGGCGGGATCGGCGGCCAGCGCCCGGGCCAGTTCGACGCGGCGGCGTTCGCCGCCCGACAGGGCCAGCGCGTTGGATTTGGCCAGATGCTGGATGGAAAACTCCGCCAGCAAGGAGGCCAGCCGCGCCTTGCGCGCCGGCTTGTCGCTGATGTGGTTTTCCAGCACCGCCATGATATTGCCGCTGACCGTCAGGCCGCGAAAGATCGAGGGCTCCTGAGGCAGATAGCCAATGCCGAGCTGGCCGCGCTGGAACAGCGGCAGGTGGGTGATGGCGCGGCCATCAAGCTGGATGGAGCCGGCATCGGGTTTGACCAGGCCCATGATCATGGTGAACACCGTGGTCTTGCCGGCGCCATTGGGGCCGAGCAGACCGACGGCCTCACCGCGGCGCACCGCAATGGAGACATCGCGCACGACCACGCGCTTGCCAAAGCTCTTGGCCAGGTTATGGGCGACGAGCCAGCCGGTCTGGTCGAGGCGCGGCCTGGCCGGCTGATCGGGACTGGCGCTCATTGTGAGGTGAAGACGCCGGTAACCCGGCCCTTCTGGCCGCTGGTGAAAGTCGAGACATTGGTTTCAAGATTGACCACGAGCTCGTCGGAATTGACGGTACCACCGGCATTGACCACCACCACATCGCCAGTAAGGCGCAGCAATTGGTCGCCGGGGGTGAACACCGCGCGCTGACCGGTGGCAGTCTGATCGGTGGTTTCGAGCTTGACCGCGCCGGTGGCCTCGAAGGTCTTGATGTCGCTGGTGCCGCCGGCGCCATAGGTGGCCACCACCTTGGGGGCCCAGACCGTGACGGTGGGGTGAACCACCACCACATTGCCGGTGAACACGGCCGTGCTGGTCTGCTCGTCCAGCGTGAACAGGTCAGCCGTGATGTTGACCTCCTGCTGGGCAAGGGCCGGGGTGGCCGCAAGGGCCAGCGCGAGGAAAGCAAACAGGCGCAGCATCATGGTGACTTGATCATGGGGTGTCGGATCCGGGCGTGGAGGGCAAAGTGACGGTCACACGAGAAAATGTCCAGATGGCGTTGCTGACATCATAGGTCATGCCGACGCCATCGAGCGTGGTGCCGTCGGCATAGTCAATATGCACTGCGCCCTGGCCCACCAGGGTCTGGGCGGCATAGTCGAACAGCGAATCGCGGATGGTGCCGGTGGTGCCGGTCGATTCCTCGACCAGGGCGACGCCGGGGATGGTCACGGTCTCGCGGCCGGTATCGAGCGTGGCATCGCGCGCGGTGACCTCGGTCACCAGCCCGCTGCGGCGGCGCATGGTGAGGGCCGCCTCGCTCAGGGCGATCTGATCGGCGGCAGCAATTGCCGCCTCGGCCGACCTGGCCCAGACGCGGTAGGTGGTGCCATCGTCGAGCACGCCGGAATATTCGGGGGTCTCAATGGCGATGGTGTCGCGCGAGACCTCGATACGCCCGATTTCAAAGCGGCCGGTTAGGCTGGACAGATAGATCTGGCCGAGCAGCGCCACCAGGACGAGAAGGCCCAGCGCCGGCACGCCGATGCGCAGAATGGCGACCAGACGATTGCGCCCCTGCAGCCGGCGATAAATCGCCGCGCGCTGGGCGGCATCGGCCTGCAGGTCCAGCGCCAGATTATCCATCAGCTATGCGCGAAGATGTCGGTTTCGTCCCAGCCCAGCAAATCCAGTTCGCAACGCGTCGCGAGGAAGTCAAAGCAGGCCCGGGCGAGCTCGGTGCGGCCTTCACGGGCCAGCATGCGGTCGAGATGGCGCTTGAGATCGTGCAGATGCAGCACATCGGCGGCGGCATAGTCGAGCTGGGCATCGCTGAGCTTGTCGGCCCCCCAATCGGAACTCTGCTGCTGCTTGGACAGGTCGAGGCCCAGCAGTTCGCGGCTGATATCCTTCAGGCCGTGGCGATCGGTATAGGTGCGCACCAGCCTGGAGGCGATCTTGGTGCAGTAGACCGGGCCGGTGACCACATCGAAGCGGTTCCTGAGCACGGCCACGTCAAAGCGGGCATAGTGGAAGATCTTGGTGACCTTGGGATCGGCAAGCAGTTTGGTCAGATTGGGCGCCTGGCTGGCATCCTGCGGAATCTGGACGATATCGGCGCTGCCATCGCCGGGCGAGAGCTGGACGACACAGAGCCGGTCCCGATGGGGATGCAGGCCCATGGTCTCGGTATCGATCGCCACTTCGCGGCCGTCGTAATTGGACAAGTTGGGCAGGTCGCCGCGGTGCAGTCGGATCGCCATGAAAACTCTCGCAAGCTTGGGGTCTATCCCTGATGCCACAGCATCAAGGCGTTGGAAAGGCCGGCCCGCGATTGGCCGGCCCGAGATGGGGCGGCAGGCGACAGTCTAGGCCGGCCGCCGGCGCGGGCGGCGGGCCAGCACGGAAATGGCCAGGCCGAGCAGCAGCGCGATCAGCAGGGGCCAGTAGCGCAGCCGGGTGAACGGGGTGCTCTCGAGCCGATCATGGGGGCGAACATCAAGCGCCGCCATTTGCAGCGGTTCCAGTTGCGCGGTGATGCGGCCGAGCGGGTCGGTGGCAAAGGTCAGGCCGGAATTGGCAGCGCGGATCAGGCTCATGCCCTCCTCCACCGCCCGGATGCGGGCGTGATGGGCATGCTGGGCCGGACCGATGGAGTGATCAAACCAGGCATCATTGGTGATGTTGAACAGGAATTGCGCGTTCCCGGTATCGCCCAGATCGCCGGAAAACAGGATTTCGTAGCAGATCAGCGCCAGCAGGGAGGGCCTATTGGGCAGGCTGATCAGACGCCGACGGGCATCGCCATGGCTCCAGCCCTCAGCGCCGGGCACGAATTGCTTGATCCCCAGGCCGGCAAAGAATGGACCGAAGGGCAGGAATTCGCCGAACGGCACCAGATGGGACTTGTCATAGCTGGCGATGATTTCGCCATTGCTGTCGATGGCCAGAATGGCATTGAAGGGCGGGCCCGAGGGCAAAGCCGAGCCCGGCTCATATTGCTGGCGCGGCGCCCCGGCCAGCAGAGTGGTCTGTTCGGGCAGCAGCCGGGCAATGCGGGCCAGGGCCTCAGGATAGGTCGAGAGATAGAACGGCAGGCTGGATTCGGGCCAGACCAGCAGATCGATATCGGCCAGGCCCTGATCGGTCGGGTCCATGCGCATATCCGAGAGCATCAGCAGGCGATCGATGAGGGCGACAGGATCGGCATTGTTCCAATCGGCATGCTCATAGACCAGCGGCTGCACCAGCCGCATGGCGGTGTCACTGCGCTCGGTCGCGGTGATGCCGGCAAGGCGGTTGTAGCCATAGCCGAGCTGGGCGGCAATCACGGCAATGGCGACGAAGAAGGGCAGAAGCCGGCGGCTGAGACTGCGCCCGTCGGCCGGCCAGATCAGGGCCGGGGTCATGGCCAGCAGCGCTGCCAGCAGGGTCAGCCCGTAAATGCCGATGACCGAACTGAGCTGCATCATCTCGTCATTGGGGGTCAGGGCATAGCCGAGCAGATCAAAGGGAAAGCCGGTCAGCACATGGCCGCGGGCCCATTCGGCCAAGGTCAGAAAGGTGGCGAGGGTGACGATGCGCCAGGGCCCATGGCTCCACAACAGATGGGCCAGCGCACTGGCCAGCCCCCAGAACAGGGCAATCAGGGCGGCGAGCGCCAGAATGGCCAGCGGCATGACGGCCAGCATGATGCCGCCATCGACAAAGAAGGCCGCGCCCAGCCAATGGAAGGCGACAGCGAAATAGCCCCAGCCAAAGGCAAAACCGATGGTAAAGGCCGGGCCGAAAAGGCGGCGCCAGCCCCGCGGCGTCTCGGCCCCATCAAGGCACCAGATCCAGACCGGAAAAGCCAGGAACAGGGCGGGCAGGACAAAGAGCGGCGGCACCGACAGCCCGGCCAGTGCCCCGGCGGCCACCAGCAGCACGAAACGGCGCCAGCCGTGGCTGAGCATGGCGGTTTCGGCGAGCCAGGTCATGGCGGGTTAATCGGCGAATCAGGGCGCATGATGGCAAGCTGGCGGGTGCGACCCACAGCGTCAAGACACGGCGCGCCCCGGCCCGGGCGGGCGCGCGACGTTGGTTCGGGGGCGGCAATGCCGCCCGCTCGCTTCAGTGCATGCTGGCGTAGGGAAACAGGGCCTGCAGGTTCAGAATGGCGATCAGCCGATCTTCCTGGCGCACCAGGCGCGAAACCTTGGCGCTGGCGGGGTCGCCGCCATGGCCCGGCGCGTCCCGGAATTCGTCATCCTTGGCAAAAATGATATCGGACACCGAATCCACCAGAATGCCGACATTGGTCGCGCCCAGCGAGACCACCAGCACCACATGCCCGGGTGCCGCCTGCAGTTTTTGTCCGCCCAGCATGGCGGCAAGATCATGCACCTCCACCACGGTGCCGCGGATATCAAGCACACCGCAAGCCGAATGGGCGCCATCGGGCAGTTCGGTGGTGGGCGACCAACTGCGAATTTCGCGCACCGCCATGATGTCGACGCCATAGCCCTTGTCGCCGGCCGAGAAGGTCACGAACTGGTTGGCCTGCGTCGCGCCAAGCAGGTCTTGTCCGCCCTCTGATGGTTCAAATTGCAGTGCTGTACTCATCAAAAAACTCCGCCCATGCTGTCCGTGTCACGCTATCGCTCATCGCTCGCTGGCACCGGTTTTGTTCCTGCAGCGCGCCCCCATTGTTTTTCAAAATGCTTTCTAAACCATTGAACAAGTTCTGCGGGCATTGTTATTGCCGAATTAAATTCATGCACGCAGTGCCAAATGCTTGCAGAACAAGGAATTTTGATGGAGCTGCCACCGCAGGCAATGGTCCGTGGCGGTGCCGTCGGGCGCTGATGGGCTGCTCCGGGGACCCGCTGCGGATCCACAACGCCCCGTCCGCTGCCACTGTCTCGCGTGGCGCTATGGGGGGCCTGCGCGGCGCAATTGAGCGCAGCTCCTGCGTCGAACGCCATTTTAACCCGTTCTGCGCCAAGCTGATGGCCTCCAGCTTCAGGATCGCGCCTTGACCAGCTCCGCCCCACACCGCCGCAGCCCCGATTGGCGCCTGGTCCTGCTCGCTGGCGCTGGCGCTGCAGTCATCCTGGTCCTGCGGACACTGTTCGCCCGGGCCGAATTGCCATTCTTTGCCGATACCGACGACGCCATGCGCATGGTCAGGGTGGTGGATTTTATCCAGGGGCAGCCCTGGTACGATCTGACGACGTACCGGCTCAATACGCCGTTCGGCGCCGAACTGCATTGGTCGCGGCTGGTCGATCTGCCGCTAGCCGGTCTGGTCATGGCCTTCACCCCGCTGCTGGAGGCCGATCTGGCCATCATTGCCACAGGCTATGTGTGGCCCATGGCCCTGCTGGGAGTGCTGCTGTGGATCAGTGCGCTGCTGGCCAATCGCCTGGTGGGCCCCGAGGGCGTCCTGCCCGCCGTGGTGCTGCCGGTGCTCAATCCGGCCATCACGGCCGAATTCACCCCCGGCCGGGTCGACCACCACAACCTCGTCATCATTCTCACCCTGGCCACGGCCTGGGCCAGCATCGAGGCGCTGCGCCGCCCCCGCTTTGCCGTGCTCAGCGGCCTGCTGGCGGCGACCGCGCTGGCCATCGCCACCGAAGCCCTGCCCACCATTGCCGCCGCCATTCTGGTGCTGGGCCTGCTCTATGTGTTCGACGCCGGCAAGGCCGCCACCATGCGCAGTTTCGGGCTGGCCTTTGCTGCCGGCGCCGTGGGCCATCTGGCGCTGTTCCGCCCGCCCGGCCGCTGGCTAGAACCGGCCTGTGACGTGCTCTCGCCCGTCTATGTGGGGGTGGCGCTTGCCGTGGCCGCCGCCTTCACCCTGGCCAGCCTGATCCCCGCCCGGGCGGCCTGGCAGCGCTTTGCCCTGCTCGCCCTGCTGGGCGGTCTTGGCATGGGGCTGGTCGCCCTGGCCTGGCCGCAATGCCTGCAGGGACCCTATGGCGCGCTGGACCCCTGGCTGCAGGACAACTGGATCGCCAATATCGTCGAGGCCAAGCCCTGGCTGGTCAGTGTGTTTGAACTGCCCGCCTATGGCTTTGCCGTCGGCCTGCCGGCGCTGCTTGGCACGCTGGTGGTGCTCTATCGGGTGCTCAGGGTGCGAGAGGATCGGGGCGCATGGGCCGCGCTACTGATGTTCCTGCTCTGCGTCGCGCTGACCATGCTGGCCCAGGTGCGCGGCGCCCGGCTATCGGTAATGCCCGCCATGCCGGCCGCCGCCTGGCTGATCGTGGTGGCCCGCCAGCGCTATCTGGCCAGCCCGCGCCTGGCCAATATCGCCGGGCTGATGGGCAGCTGGCTGGCGTTTTCCGGCGTGATCCTGGCGCTGGTGGTGAGCCAGTTGACCACGCTGACGCCGGGCCGCGCGCAGGAGGTCACTGCGGCCCGCGCCAGCAAGGAGCCGTGCCTGTTGCCAGCGGCCTTCGTGGCACTGGCGGCCATGCCGCCGGCGCGCATCATGTCCCCCATCGATCTGGGCGCCCACATCCAGCTCTATACCGGGCATGCGGTGGTCGCGGCGCCCTATCACCGCAATCAGCAGGGCGTGCGGGACGCCTTCCGCTTCTTTAATGACCCGATTGCCGATGCCCGCGCCGTGCTGGCCGCGCGCGACATTGGTCTGGTCGTGCTGTGCCCCGGCATGGCCGAACTGCAGGGCCTGCCCAGCCGCGCCGAAGACAGCTTTGCCGCGCTCTATGCGCAGGACCGATTGCCGGCATGGCTGGTGGCGGTGAGCCCACCCGACAGCGTGCTCACGATTTATGCGGTGCAGCCGCAGTGAGCGGGTCGAGCCCCAGCTCGGCCCGGCGCTTGCGGGTCAGCCTGCTCGCGACCAACCGGTGCGCTTCGCGCACATAGGCGCGCAGATCATCGGGCGTCAGGGGCGATCCGGGCAGCACCTGCACCCATTGGGCGCGCGCCAGATAGGGGGCCGGGCGCACGTTTTCCAGTTCGGGCAGCATCGCGAAGGCCAACTCGGAGCACTTGAAGCTGAGCCCGGGTCCCCCATCGGCGCCCCAGCCCGAGAGGATGGCAAAGATCCTGCCACCCACTTTGGCGACGCTGGCATCGCCCCATTGCCGCACCAGCGTGGCGCCGGGCAGGCTCAGCGCGAAGGCTTCAAAGCCGGTCCGGTCCATCAATGCGCTGTCGGTAGCCGTCATGGTACACGCTCTGCTCGCCAATTGGGGCTTTGGGGTCTGACAGATCGCGGACCCTGCGGGCCGGTTCTGCCAGAGCATTTCACCGTTCGCTGAAACGGTGAAATCGCTCCAGGTCTTTGATCGGTCGCGCTTCCGAACCGCACAAATGGCGCCACTTTTGCCGAAAACGCTCTATGCAGCGGTAACGCCCAGCCCGATCGGGCAGCTCACCCCGGTCCCCTGCAAGCCGCAATAGCCGTTCGGATTCTTGGCCAGGTATTGCTGGTGATACGTCTCTGCGTAAAAGAACTCCGGCGCCGGTTTGATCTCGGTGGTGATCGTCCCCAGACCCCTGGCCTGCAGGGCTTCCTGATAGGCCGCGCGGCTCTGCTGCACCAAAGCTGCCTGAGCGGGCGTGGTGGTGTAGATGGCGCTGCGATATTGCGTGCCCACATCATTGCCCTGCCGCATGCCCTGGGTCGGGTCATGCTCCTCCCAGAAGGTCTTGAGCAGCGCCTCAAGGGTGACCCGGGCAGGGTCAAACACCACCTTCACCGCTTCGGTATGGCCGGTCTGGCCCGAACAGACTTCCTCATAGCTCGGATTGGGCGTGCTGCCGCCCTGATAGCCCACGGCGGTGACGACAACCCCGGGCACTTCCCAGAACAGCCGCTCGGCGCCCCAGAAGCAGCCCAGCCCGAAATAGATGGTTTCCGCCCCGCTCGGGTACGGCCCCTTCAGCGCCGCGCCATTGACAAAATGCTCAGCGGTTACCGGCATCTGCGCATCGCGTCCGGGCAGTGCTGCAGCGGCGTCCGGTATGGTGTTCGGCTTGGATTTGAAGAACATGGTATTTCCTTTCATGGGCTATTCGGCCCGTCGCGGCCATAGGTTACCCCCGCCTAGATCTGCTCCTGCCGCAGGAAGCGTTCGCGCCGCGGCTTGCGACCCAGCAGCGCCAGCAGCACGCCCGGCACAGCCGCTACGGCAAAGGCCGGATAACCCAGCAAGGCGCCCAGCGTGGCATCGAGCAGATCCCCGAAGAACCGGCTGTGCAGGAAATCCTGCACGCCCTGCAGGCCCACCGGGTGCAGCTGGTTCCACAGCGTACCCAGGCTGGTGAACAGCAGTTCATTGGCCCCCAGCGACTTGGTACCGTCAATAACCGCCAGAACCAGCGCCAGGCCAATCAGCCAGGTGCCCAAAACTCTCAAGATCAGCCGCATCCATATTCCCTGTGCCGGCGGGGACAAGTGCGAGGCTGGCCTGCCCCATCGGCGCCCCGCGCACGGCCTTGTTGTGCCATGGCGGCGGGACGTCTCACAAGGTGGTAGCGCCCGGCGATGAAAACAATTGCCCTCGCAACCCCGTGATCCCTTGCGCCCAGCCTCGCGATAAGTATATTGCGCCTCGCTCGCGTCGGCCAACCAGCCGACCCCTCCGGTGTTTCCAACCGGGGTTACAGGCGATGCGGAGAGGTGGCCGAGTGGTCGAAGGCGCACGCCTGGAAAGTGTGTAGGCGGGGAACCGTCTCAAGGGTTCGAATCCCTTTCTCTCCGCCACCCCTACTAAATGCAGCCATTACAACGGGGTACAGCGGCATACCGACCCTTTGTAGCCAGAATGTCCCTAGCGCATTTGGTCAGGGAAAGCTGCCATTTCCCTTCTCACGTCGCCATACTCATCTGCGATTATCCTCCACACGGACTATCACTTTAGCTTGCCTGTTGCCTATAATTACGGCGATCCTGGACAGGTGCGCGGTTGAGTGTTGCGCGTAGTTATCATTCACACCGCCGCTCAGGAAAAAATTCACAAGCTCAATTTGCGGGGAGAACCAACATGGAAGCCACCCAACTGTATCGCGGCCGGCTCATCGACCACATCCAGCTCGTCGTGCGCGATCTCGAGGCCAGCCAGGACTTCTATACGGCGGTGTTGGCCGTGTTGGAGATTCCCATCGTCGGCACGAGCGACGGCTATTTCTGGGCTGATGAACTCGTCGTGTCCTCGGCAGAAAGCCCGGCGGCATTAGGTGCACTGACAGGGCGCCATCACCTGGCCTTTCAAGCCAAGGATCGCGCGACAGTGGACGCTTTCTATCGCGCAGCGCTGGCCCACGGCGGTCGAGACAATGGGGCACCAGGAGAGCGGACATATCACCCCGGATACTACGCCGCTTTCGTGCTCGACCCCGATGGAAACAATATTGAAGCTGTGTACCATGGCGAGGCACGACGCAGTGCGCCTTCAGTGGTGATTGAATTCTAAGGTTCTATCGAGTGGCGCACGGCGGGGCGGCTGGAGAGATTCGCTGAACCAACGTAGCGTCGCACCCCAAAATACGGTGGCGAGGATTTCAGGGGCTGTGAGACACCTGACACCGGCACATTGGCAATTCCACAAATCGCAGCCTGAAATCTCAATGATCGCGCCCCGCTCGGATGCCGCGACGAATACATGATTTCTATCCGGCAGATGAAACGCGAGCAAGGCCGCGTTCATCGCTGCCGGACAGCGCCGCCGAACCCGGCCAGATCACACGTCAGCTCGACCGAGCCGGTTGTGCGGCCAGGTCGCCCTCAGTCGGCCCAACTGCACTTCCACGTCCTTGTGGGCACGATAGTGCGAAGCTGTAGCACTGACGTACGTTCAGCTTCGTTGTTTGGGTTTTCCGGCTTCCCGCAACCCGACTTTGGCGCTGCGGCTGGTTGATTGAGAGATTGCTTCAAGCCCAACAACAGATAGGCGATCCAGGACACAGCATCTAGGATGAACTTCGGTGCCAGAAGGATGAAGCATGGAACAGTCGCCCCAGGTCGGAGATCGTCTTGCGGACAAGTCCGCTCCACCGAGCAGCGAGACCGTTCGCGATTGGACCGGGCCGGAAGCCTTTGCGTATTGGAAGGCCCTTCAAGACTGGATCGAGAGCTCATACCCCGGGAGCTTCATTCCTGAGTGGATCTATGGCGGAAAGAAGCATGGTTGGTCTCTACGATACAAGAAATCGCGGGCCTTCTGTACTTTCCTGCCGGAGTATAGGCTGTTCTCTGTTGTGGTCGTTCTGGGGCGCGCGGAAAGGGATAAACTCGACGCGCGGCGCGAAAGCCTGAGCCCACAACTGGCTGATCTTTATGACTCGACCCAGACATACCGCGACGGCAAGTGGTTGAAGATCGGTGTATCGAACGCTGAAGATCTGCGGGATGTGACCGAGTTATTGGCTATCAAGCGGCCGCTCCGCTCACGCCATTGAAGGGCATATCCCTGAGCGGGTAGCGTCATCTGGCGGCAGGCCAATGAAGCACCGATGGCAGCGACCCCGCGCGTCGGTCTTTTGACCCAGATCAACCGCATGTTGCGCCACCCCGTGTAGAAGGGCGGTGAAGGGAGCTGACATGAAAAGGCGGGACATGCTTATCGGCGCAGGAGGTGCGTTGCTGTTGGCTGGCGGTCGGCGGTGGGTTTGATGGGCGATTTCGATGCCTATGCAGGCAGTCTTCGCGCTCCGATCCGCGTCGACGCGGGCATCGTCGACATCCTCCGATACGCAACACTTGCCGCCAACGGCCACAATACCCAACCTTGGCGTTTCCACGTCGAGGCAAACGCAATCGACATACTGCCCGACCTTTCGCGCGCGACACCGGTCGTCGATCCTGACGATCATCATCTTTGTGTCAGCCTGGGTTGCGCGGCCGAGAACCTGCTGATCGCGGCCACGGCGACCGGACGGCCCGGGCAGTTGGAAACGAACGCTGAAGGCGATCGCATCCGCTATTCCTTCTCCAGGGCTGAAGCCCGTCCTCACCCGCTGCTTGCCGCCATTCCCCTGCGACAATCCACCCGAGCGGAATATGACGGGCGCGCGGTGCCTGCCGCCGATATCGAGGCGCTTCGACAATCCGCCGAAACGCCGGGTGTGCGTCTCATCCTGCTTTCCGACCGGGCGCGGATCAGTCAGGTGCGGGACCTGATCGTTGCCGGCAACGATGCGCAGATGGCCGACGGAGCCTTCATGGCCGAGCTGAAACAATGGCTGCGGTTCAGTCCGCGTAGCGCCATGGCGTCCGGTGATGGGCTGTTCTCGGCGACAAGCGGCAATCCCGTGCTCCCGGATTTTCTCGGTGGTATCGCTTTTGACACGTTCTTTGCGGCTGGTGCCGAAAGCGACAAATATGCCCGTCAGATCGACTCCTCGGCCGGTATCGCGATCTTTCTGGCGGAGCGTGAGGACAAAGCGCACTGGATCGCGGTCGGTCGCGCCTGCCAGCGCTTCGCGCTTGCCGCAACCGCTTCCGGCCTCAAACACGCCTTCGTCAACCAGCCTGTCGAGGTCGCACTGCTGCGGCCTGAACTGGCGGCGCTGATTGGGGAAGGTGGAATGCGGCCCGACATCATCATGCGCTTCGGCTACGGCCCGACGCTGCCTTTTTCGCCCCGCCGCCCGGTGGACGCTGTTCTGGTCTAGCAACGCCAGCTACTTTTAAATCCCATAGATTGATTATGTTGTACAATTATAAGGCGGCGTTTCAGGTAGCAGCGCACACGCCTGCCTTATATGGCAGTCCAAGCTGCAGTCAGTCATCATCTCACCCTTAGTCAACACAATGGCTGCCGGCTTGCCGCACCTCGCGTGGGACCTTCGCCCGGCATGAGCGGCACCGTATCGTGGCAGCGCGAGGCGAGAATTCACGCCGGCACATACCGAGCGGCGGCGACCCTGCAAGTTGGCGTCGGCCGGGATGAGATTGTCGCGCTCAAAGAGGGATGCCGGACCACGCAGATACTTGGCGAAACCGGCCATCGTGTATACAGTCCGTCGCAAGAGGCACAAGAGAAGTCGCAAACGACCCTGTGCCCTCTCGTCAAAACTATCAGGGAGGATATCATGTTGAGAAGAACAGCAGTTGCCGCAGTGCTTGGCCTCGGCTTGGCCTGGTCGGCTGGGGTCATGGCGCAGGAAACGCTCAAGATCGGCGTTATCCTGCCCTATTCGGGGCCGTTCGCGGACGCGGCGAATCAGCTCCAGGCCGGCATTGATCTGTATCTGGCCGAGCACGGCAATGAAGTTGCCGGCCGCACCATCGAGCTTATCAAGCGCGACACTGGCGGCCCGGCTCCCGATGTGGCCCGGCGCCTGGCGCAGGAGTTGGTGGTGCGCGACAATGTCGACATTATCGCCGGTTTTGCCTTGACGCCCGAGGCTCTCGGGGCCGCCGAGATTGCCACCGAGGCCAAGAAGCTGATGGTGGTGATGAACGCGGCAACCTCTGTCGTTACCGAGCAGTCGCCCTATATTGTACGCACGGGCGTGACCATTCCGCAGCTCAACTATTCGTTCGGCAGCTGGGCCTATGAGCAGGGCATCCGCGAGGCCTATACGCTGGTTGCCGACTACGGTCCCGGCATCGACGCCGAGGCATCGTTTGCCAAGGGCTTTACCGAAGCCGGCGGCAAGATTGTCGGCGCCGACCGCACCCCGGTCGCCAATCCCGACTTCTCGGCCTATGTGCAGCGCGTCGCCGACGCGGCACCCGAAGCTGTATACATTTTCGTGCCTGGCGGCGCCCAGCCTGCTGCCATCGGCAAGGCGCTGGCCGACCGTGGCCTGTCCCCACCCGACATCAAAGTGCTGGCGCAAGGTGAACTGACGCACCCCGAGGCGCTCGAAAGCATGGGAGAGACGGCCCGCGGCATCATCACCACCTTCCACTACACGCTGGAACGCGATGATGAGATGAACCAGGCCTATGTCGAGGCCTACACGGCCGCCAATAATGGCCGCGAGCCGGACCTGTTCTCGATTGGTGGCTATGACGGCATGCATCTTATCTTCGAGGCGCTCGAGGCCACCGAGGGCGATTCCAGCGGCGATGCCCTGATTGAAGCTGCCAAGGGCATGGTCTGGGACAGCCCGCGCGGTCCGATATCGATCGACCCGGAAACCCGCGACGTGGTCCAGACCGTCTATATCCGCGAAGTCCAGGAGGTGGATGGCAAGATGCAGAACGTGATTCTGGAGGAAATCCCCGACGTCAAGGACCCGCTGCACGGCGCGGCGAAGTAAGGCTCGTTTGCCTGGATATCCCGCTGTCGCCACCATCCCCGATCTGCCTCCCTCCCCCCGCGGGGAGGGACTGAGGGTGGGGGGCGACGTCCCCGATATCAGAGCCAAACACCCCCACCCTTGATCCCTCCCCACAAGGGGAGGGAGACGACTGAGAGCTCCGGATAAGGTCAGCAGATGACGCGTGAACCAGTAGCAGGAATGCCATGATCAGCCAGATTGCCATTGTGCTGTTTGACGGCTTCGCCTTCGGTATGCTGCTGTTTTTGTTGTCGGTAGGCCTGTCGGTCACGCTGGGCATGATGAATTTCATCAACCTGGCGCATGGCGCCTTTGGCATGTTCGGCGGCTATGTCGCCGTCACCGCCATGCGCCAGCTCGGCCTGCCTTTCCTCGCGGCCCTGCCCCTGGCCTTCATCGCCATGGCGCTGCTCAGCGTCATCGTCGAACGCACCCTGTTCCGCCGGCTCTACCGGGCCGGTGAACTCAATCAGGTGCTGTTCACCATTGGTGCCGTCTTTGTCTCCGCGGCGGTCGCCACGTTCGTTTTTGGCACGGTGCAGCAGGTCATCATCCTGCCGTCCTGGCTGCGGGGCTCGGTGGAAATCGGCGACGTGCGCTTCGGCGTCTATCGCGCCTTCATTATCCTGGTGGCGCTGATCGTCACTGCCCTGCTGGTGTTCGGGCTGGAACGCACAAGGCTGGGCGCGCAGGTCCGCGCGGCCGTGGACAATCAGCGCATGGCGCAGGGACTGGGCCTTGATGTCGAGCGGGTTTTTGCCATCACCTTTGCCCTGGGTAGCGGGTTGGCGGGCCTGGGCGGTGCGCTGGCGGTCGAGATCGTCGGGCTGTCACCGTCCTTTGGCTTCCAGATGCTGGTCTATGTGTTGATCGTGGTGTCGGTCGGCGGGCTGGGCTCGATCACCGGCTCCTTTGTCGGCGCGGCCCTGCTCGGCATCGGCGATGTTGCGGGCAAGTATTTCTGGCCCGAGATCGGCAGCTTTCTCATCTACCTGATGCTGGTGGCCATCCTGCTGGTGCGGCCGCTCGGCCTGTTCGGCAAGCGCTAGGAGATGGCTATGCAAACACCGGTCTCCGCCCCCATCGAAGCGCGCGACTGGCTGCGTCGCCGCAGCCGCTGGTCACCCTTTGAAATCCTGTTCTGGCTGGCGACACTGCTGCCGTTCATCTTCTTTCCCACCTACCTGCCGCTGGCCAACCAGATCGCCATCGCCGCGCTGTTTGCCATCTCGGTCGACCTGATCCTGGGCTATGCCGGCATCGTGACGCTGGGCCACGCCATGTTCTTCGGGCTGGGCGCCTATTTTGCCGGCATCATCAGCGTGCATGGCTGGGGCGAGCCCATTTCCGGCCTGCTGATGGCCGGGCTGTTTGCCGGCGTCATCGGCTATATCATCAGCTTCCTCATCACCCGGGTGCAGCATCTGGCGCTGATAATGGTGACACTGGGCCTTGGCTTCCTGACCTACGAACTGGCCAACGCCCTGCACTGGCTGACCGGCGGCACTGACGGGCTGCGCGGCATCAGCACCTGGCCGGTGTTCGGCCAGTTCCGCTTCGATATGTGGGGCTATACCGCCTATGGCTATGCGCTGGCGGTGCTGTTCCTGTGCTTCCTGCTCAGCCGCCGCCTGGTCAATTCGTCCTTCGGACTGGCGCTGCGCGGTATTCGCGAGAACGTCAAGCGCATGCCGGCCATTGGCGCCGACCACAAGAGCCACCTGCGGCTGATCTATGCCATTTCGGCTGCCATTGCCGGGCTGGCCGGGGGACTGCTGGCCCAGACCACCAATACGGTAGCGCTGGACTCGCTGAGCTTCGAGCGCTCGGCCGATGTTGTGGTCATGCTGATCCTGGGCGGCACCGGGCGACTCTACGGGGCAATCCTGGGCACCTTCATATTCCTTGTCGCCCGCGATCAACTCGCCGGCATCAATCCGCAATACTGGTATTTCGGCATCGGCATGCTGCTGATGGTCGTCGTGCTGTTCATGCCCAAGGGCATTCTGGGCTTTCTCGCGCGCATCGTGGCGAGGGCCAAATGATGGCGGGCGAAGACATCGTATTGCGCGCCACCGGGCTCACCAAGAATTTCGGCAAGCTCGACGTGACCCGCGACGTCGCCATCGCCCTGCCGCGCGGCGCCCGCCACGCGCTAATCGGCCCCAATGGCGCGGGCAAGACCACACTGATCAACCTGCTGACCGGCCAGCTGCAGCCAGATGCCGGGCGGATCGAACTGGAGGGCGGCGATATCACCGCTCTGGCGCCGGCCAACCGGGTGCGGCTGGGCCTGAGCCGCACCTTCCAGATCAATACCCTGTTTCCCGACCTGACCCCGATCGAGGCGGTCACCCTGGCGGTGCTCGAGCGCCAGCGCTGCGCGGGCCAGTTCTGGCGCCGGCTGGCATCCCATAACGAGGCGATCGAGGAGAGCTTCACCATTCTGGGGCAGTTGGGCCTGGCCGATGTGGCCACCCGCACCACCCGGACCTTGCCCTATGGCCAGCAGCGACTGCTGGAGATTGCCCTGGCGCTGGCTGCTCGGCCGCGCGTGCTGTTGCTCGACGAGCCGGCAGCCGGCGTGCCCAAGGACGAGAGCGCGGCACTGTTTTCCGTGATTGCGGCGCTGCCCGCCGATATCTCGGTACTGTTCATCGAGCACGACATGGATATCGTCTTCAAATTCGCCTCCCGCATCATCGTGCTGGTGGGGGGCGCGGTGCTGCTGGAAGCTGATCCGCAAACTGTGCGCAGCGATCCACGGGTGCGCGAAGTCTATCTGGGGCGTGGACATGACTGAGCCGCTGCTGGAATTCCGTGACGTCCGCTCCGGCTATGGCGAGGCCGTGGTGCTCGACAACATGTCGCTAAGCCTGCCCCCCAATGGCAGCCTGGCGCTGCTCGGCCGCAACGGCGTCGGCAAGTCCACCCTGCTGCTCACGGCCATGGGTTTTGTTACGCTGGCGCGCGGCTCCATCCATTGGCGCGGCACCGATATTTCGTGGCTGGCGCCCCACAAAAGAGCCCAGCTCGGCCTGGGCTGGGTGGCGCAGGAGCGCGATATCTTTGCCTCGCTGACAATCGAGGAAAACCTCACCGTCATCGCCCGCCCCGGTCGCTGGGACCTGCCGGCCATCTATCGATTGTTTCCCCGCCTGGCTGATCGCCGGGCCAATATGGGCAATCAACTGTCGGGCGGCGAGCAGCAGATGCTGGCGACAGGCCGCACGCTGATGACCAATCCGGCGGTGCTGTTGCTCGACGAGCCGTTTGAGGGGCTGGCCCCGATCATTGTCGAGGAGCTGACGGCCGCCGTGCGCCAGATGGCGATCGACGAAGGCATTGCCCTGATACTGGTGGAGCAGCATGCCGAGGTGGCGCTGGGGCTCACCCAGCAGGCGATCATCATCGAACGTGGCATGATCGCCCACCGCGCCGCCTCCGCCGATCTGCTCAAGGACAGTGTCACGCTGGAGCGCTATCTGGGGCTCAAGCTCGGCGCCAGCTAGGCGTCGGACTTTGCCACCCTGCGCGCAAGAACCTGTTGCACGGTGTCGGGCAAGGGCGACTGTGGTGTAACGCCGGCGGCCCCCATCGCCTCCTGCACCGCCGCTATTTCGCGCGCCAAGGCGCCATGCAGGCCCAGCGCGTCGAGGGTCGCGCCGCTCTCGCGCATTTCAGCGGCGCGGCGATGGCCGTGGCGGGTGGTGCGCTCGAACTGGTAGGCGGCAAAGCGCGACCAGTCCAGGCCGGGATAGGATGCCGACAGCGAAGCAAGGATTTCGTCAAAGCACCCGGAGGCGCGCGCAGCCAGCAGTGTCTCAACGGTGATGGCTTCAAGGCCCTTCACGAACAGCGATCGGACCATCTTGATGGCGGTGGCCGCACCCGGTTCGGCGCCAGCTATACTGGCGGAGAACCCCAGCGCCAGCAATTGCGGCAGCAGGCGCTCGGCAGGTTCGCCCGCCAGCAATACCGGCGTGGCATGGTTTTTGGGATGGACCGGCGCCATGACCGCCATGTCGAGATAGTCGGCGCCCGCCGCTTCCACCGCCGCCGCCGTTTCACGCTTGCGGCCGGGCGAGACGGAGTTGATGTCGATGAGCAGTTGCCCCGGGCGCAGGTGGGGCAGCAGCGGCGCCACAGCGAGCAGGCTCTGGTCGGCGGTGACGGCGCTGAAAATCCAGTCGGCGTCGGCGAGGCCGGCAATGGCCACCGGCGTGGCGCCGCGCGATTTCATCGCCTCACGCATGGCATCGTCATCGTCATCGCCATCGCCATCGAGCAGGATGTCATAGGCCAGAACGGCTTGAGCCAACCCTTCATGGAAGGCACGGGCGGCTTCGCCATAGCCCAGGAAACCGATTTTCAACTGCACTCTCCTGTCCTGCGCACTAGCGCTGGAACACCACCGTCTTGTGCTTGTTGATCAGCACGCGGTCTTCCAGGTGCCAGGCCACGGCGCGGGCCAGCACCCGACGCTCGATGTCGCGGCCCTTGCGCACCAAATCCTCGGGTGTGTCGGCGTGACTCACCGGCTCCACATCCTGGCAGATAATCGGGCCTTCATCGAGATCGGCAGTCACGTAATGCGCGGTGGCGCCAATCATCTTGACGCCGCGCTCATGGGCCTGGTGATAGGGCTTGGCGCCCTTGAAGCCGGGCAGGAAGGAATGGTGAATATTGATGCAGCGTCCCGCCAGATAACCAGAAAAATCATCGGACAAAATCTGCATATAGCGGGCCAGTACCACCAGTTCGGCCCCGGTTTCCTCGATGATCGCCTTGATCGCGGCCTCCTGCGCTGCCTTGTTATCCTTGGCCACGGGCAGGTAATGATAGGGGATGCCCTCCATCAGTGTCAGGTTCAAGGCCTCGCGCGGATGGTTGCTGACGATGCCTACGGCCTCGATATCGAGTTCACCGATGCGCATGCGATAGAGCAAGTCGCCCAGGCAATGGTCGAACCTGGAGACAAGGAACAGCACCTTGCGCTTGTGGCCGATCAGGCGCAGCGAGAAATCGAGCTTCAGATTGGTCACTTCCTCGGCGATGCCGGCGCGGAAATCGGCCTTGGGCGTTGCCATGGTGAAGGCTACGCGCATGAAGAACATGCCGGTGGCCGGATCGTCGAACTGGTGAGCCTCGAAAATGTCGCCGCCATGGCTGGCGATGCGGGCGGCCACGGCGGCCACGATGCCACTACGATTGCCGCACCGCAGGGTGAGAATATAATCGGTCACTGCTGGTCTCGCTTCATGCAAAGGAATTTCTGTCCGGATCTGTCAGGCGCGAGGCGCGCAACCAGGCGACGCCGCCCTCGAGCAAGCCCGCGGTCAGCCCATAGAGGCGGATGGCGAAATCCAGGATCTCTCCGATCCGGTCGCCAAATCGCCCGAGGTGACCGAGACGGGCGACGCTAAAACTCGATTCGACCATGGCACCCTCCTCCCATCAGCCCCGCGCAAGCATTGCTGCGTCTCGCCTGTTCAATGCGCCGGTCTGAGCCGGTTTGTGTATGCACTATGCGACAACAGTCATGGCGTTGCAACGGTGGTTATAGGGCCAATATGGCCGATATCGGCGTTTTTACGACTCCACTTGATTTGAATCCTATTCGCTATGTATACATATAGGAGCTGAGGAGGAGCGAATGGCCTTGTTGAATTTTGATGCACATCCCGGCGCTAGGACGTCTCCTGAGCGCGGTGCCGACATCATCTCCGGCTGGTCCATCGAGGTCATGCCGCGTACGGCGGCCAAGATCGAGGACTTCCGGGCGCTGCTGCCCGCAGACACGCTGGTCTATGTCGCCCACATCGCCGGCACCCCCATTGAGGACATGGTGGCGACGGCGCGCCGTTTGCACGAAGAGGGTTTTGCCGTGATGCCGCACTTTCCGGCGCGCGCCATTGCCGATGCGGCGATGCTGGAGGAGTGGATCAAGCGCTATCGCGACGAGGCCGAGGTAACCAGGGCGCTGCTGCTGGGCGGCGGCAATGCGGCGCCGGTGGGCCGCTTTGACAGCTCGCTACAGCTGATCGAAACCGGGTTGTTCGACCGCCACGGCTTTACCCATTTGCATGTGGCCGGCCACCCAGAGGGCAATCGCGATATTGACCAGGGCGGCGGCACCGTCAATGTCGACAGCGCGCTGGCATTCAAGCAGGATTATGCGGCGCGTACCGATGCACAAATGGCCATCGTAACGCAGTTTGCCTTCGAGACGGCAGCGGTGACGGCGTGGGCCGAACGAATCGCTGATCTGGGCATTACCATGCCGATCCATGCCGGCATTGCCGGGCCCGCCAAATTGCAGACGCTGATCCAGTTCGCGCTGGCCTGCGGCGTCGGTCCATCGGTCAGCGTGCTGCAGAAGCGGGCGCGAGACCTGACCAAGCTGCTAACGCCGTATGAGCCGACCGAGGTGGTTGCCGGCTTTGTTGACTACAAGGCGCGCCATCCCGACAGCCTGATCAGCCAGTTGCATATGTTCCCGCTGGGGGGCATCAAGACGGCCGCCGAGTGGATGAACCGCCAGACCCTGCCACAGGCAAAAGCGGGATTTGCCTGAAGCAGGCGTGTACATTTGCTGGCAATTTCCGGCGGATTTCTGGCTGCGGCGGCTTGATACTTGCCGGGCGCGGCTTGGGCTGTGTACACAGTGATTGCAAAAGTGCCGCTTCAGGAGAGATCAATGACGATTGCCCGCCCCCCGTTTCGTGCCGACCATGTCGGTTCCCTGTTGCGCAATTCTGCGGTCAAGCAGGCGCGGCGGCAGCACCTTGATGAGCACAGCATCAGCCGCGAGGCATTGACTGAAGTCGAGGACGAAGCCATCCGCGAAGCCATCAAGTTGCAGGAGGATGTCGGCCTGCCGGTGGTGACAGATGGCGAGATCCGCCGTTCGTTCTGGCATTACGATTTCATGCAGGAGCTCGACGGATTCAAGTTTGTCGAGCGCGACGTGGCTACCGGCCATAACTTCAAGGGCGCCAATACGCGGCCGATCTTCCCGACCATTACCGGCCCGGTGGATTTCCCGGCCGACCATCCGATGCTTGAGCATTTCAAGTTCGTTGCCGCCAATACCAAGGTGATGCCCAAGATCTCGATCCCGGGCCCGAGCTGCTGCCATTTCCGCGTTAGCAAGGACGATATCGGCCACAAGCCCTATAGCGATGATCTCGAACTGCTGTTCGCCGATCTGGCCAAAACCTACAAGAAGGCTGTTCAGGCGTTCTACGACGTCGGCTGCCGCTATCTGCAGATGGACGACATCTTCTTTGCCTATCTGTGCGATCCCAAGATCCGCGCCGAAAAGCAGGCGCAGGGGCTCGATCCAGACTGGCTGATCGAGCAATATGCCAAGATGATGCATGACGCGATCGAGGGTCGTCCCGACGACATGGTGATCGGCATGCATATGTGCCGTGGCAATTTCAAATCGACCTGGATCGCCGAGGGTGCCTATGACCCGGCGGCCGATGCCGTATTCAACAAGACCGGCGTCGACATCTATTTCATGGAATATGACACTGACCGCGCTGGCGGGCTCGAGCCGCTGCGCCTGCTGCCCAAGGGCAAGAAGCGCGTCATGCCCGGCTTCATCACCACCAAGACCGGTGAGCTGGAAAGTCTCGACAGCCTGCGCCGCAAGTTTGACGAGGCGGCCAAATATGCCGATCTCGACCAGTTGGGCATTGCCCCGCAATGCGGGTTCTCGTCCACCGAAGAAGGCAATTCCATCACCATGGACGACCAGAGGCGCAAGCTCGAGCTGGTGGTCAAGACTGCAGAGGCGATCTGGGGCTCGGTTTAATCGCTGTCGCTCAAGGCCAAATAATCGCTGTCGCTCAAGCACATTTAATCGCTGTCGCTCAAGGCTAGCCCCGTTCGGGGCTAGCGCCGCGGCGTCATGGGTTCGACGATCCGGTGCGCCTGGAAAGTGTCAGGCAGTGCGGTCAGCTCGATGCTGGCGACAATGCCAGCCTGGTTGAACGGGTCACCCTCGGCAAAGGCGCGAGCCTGATCGAGGTCGGCCGCTTCAAGAACGCCGAAATTGCCCAGTCCATTGCCGGCGTCATCCAGCAGTGCCGATCCTATCAGCACCACTGCCAGCCCATCCCCGCCGGTCCGCACCCATTCGCGGTGGGCCGGCCGGTGCGCGTCACGGACAATGTCCTGTTGGGCATGGTGCAGGCAACGCATCAGGAAGAACATGGCTATGCCGCGTTCTCGACCACAATCATCCCGGCACCCGTCATCGAGGCCGGGGCGTGGTAATGCTTGTGGACCAGGTTGACGTCCTGGTTCATCGCGGCGCGCATCACCAGCCACATGATGAGTTCGGCCCCTTCGGAGCCGAACTGCTCGACATAATCCTGCCGGCTCATATTGCGGTAGGGCTCGGGATTGGCGGCAATGCCTTCGAGCCAGGCACGGTCGGCTTGCTGGTTGATGAAGCCGGCGCGCGCGCCCTGCAACTGGTGCGACAAGCCGCCGGTGCCCATGATGACCACGCGCTCATCGCCCGGCCAGGATTCGATGGCCTGGCGCAGCACCGTGCCCATGTCCCAGCAGCGCTGCGGCGTCGGGATCGGATACTGGATGGTGTTGACCCAGATGGGCAGTATCCTGACGGGCCAGGCGTCGGGCCGGCCGAAGAACAGCTCCATCGGCACCTGCAACCCGTGGTCCACCTCGATCTCGCGGCATACCAGCGGGTCGAAATGGCTCTCGACGAGCTTGTCGACGAAGTGCCAGGAGAGATCCACCGCACCAGCGAAGGGCGGAATAGCGCGTGGCCCCCAGCCTTCGTCGATGGGCTGGTAGCTCTCGGCCATGCCCACGGCGAAGGTCGGCACCTTGTCGAGAAAGAAGGTATTGCCATGGTCGTTGAAGATGACGACCGCAATGTCCGGCTTGGCGTCGCGCATCCAGGCCTTGCCGGCCTCGTAGCCGTCAAAGAACGGCTTCCAGTCCGCCGTGTCGCGCAGGCCCTTGTCGAGTGCCACGCCAATGGAAGGCACGTGGCTCGTACCCACCCCGCCGATGATCTTAGCCATTGCGCTGCTTTCCAAGTCGTTGGTAGAGAAAATCGTCGTGCGACATCCCGGCCTGCGCCGCGCCGATCTGGGTGATCGGCGTCGGATCGACCGCTGCGATCTTGAGGATGAAGAACAAATTGCCGCCCAGCCGCACCATTTCGTGCCAGTCGCGCGCCAGAACCGCGCGCTTTTGCGCGGCGCTGAGGCCGAAGCGGTCGAGATAGGCTTCCTCATCCGCCCGAAAGGCGTCGCGGTTGACCGCCTGGCTCAAGGCCATCGCCATCTTGTTGAGTTCGTAGCCCAGGATCGACCCGTCACGGTCGAACAGCGGCGTATCGGGTATAGCCCGGTGTTCAGGCATGTCGGTCTCCAAATCGGCGGTCGAGCCAGGATGTGATGGCGGTGGTGACTTCGTCCGGCCGCTCCAGCGGTGCGAAATGGCCGGCATTGTCGATGATGCTCAGTTCGGCATCGGGCGCCGCGGCCGCGATCTCGCGGTGCTGGGCAATGGGACTCCAGCCATCCTGCTGCGCTGCGACCAGCAGCATGGGGCAGGCGAGGCTGGGGATATAGGCCATGGCATCGGGCCGACCGAGCAGCGCGCGAATCTGGCGCTCATGCACGGCAGGGCCCGCCCGTCGCACCATGGCCCGCAACTGCGCCATCAGCGCCACATCAGTGGTCCGCGCCGGGTCCAGCATGGGCGGCAGCCACACATCGGCCAGTAGCTCGATATCGCGGTTGCCCAGATCTATCATTTCCTGGCGCCGCGCATCCTCGCCCGCGCGCCTGGGATGGTGACCGGTATTGGCCAAGACCAGACCGGCCAGTCGTTCCGGCGCCAGGCGCGCCATTTCCATGGCCACGCGCCCGCCCATCGAATGGCCGACAGCGATCAACGGACCTGTGGTCTCCGCCAGCAGGCGCTCGGCCATGGCCGTGATCGCGCTATCGCGCGTCAGGTCGGCATGATGGCTCCGCAAGGCCGCGGCGTCGGCAAGCGGCTGCCAGACGACAGCATCGGAAGCCAGGCCGGGTATGAGCACCAGAGTGGTCAATATGGTCATCCCTTCGGTCACGACACAGACATTATGCATACACCGCTGTCAATCCGAATGTATGCATCACTTGCCAATTGCGCTATTATTTCACGTATTGCGCTTGTTTTCATGCTGTCATGTATACACTATTGTCGGTTGAGAGACGGCAGCGCGCCGCAGGACTTCGCGCCGCCGCGGTGGGGTGCTATAGGATGCGACGGAACAGGAATCGCCCCATGAAGCCGACTGAAGTTGCGACCCATGGCCGCCGCGCCGTGATCGAGCTGCGCGAGAAAATCATCAATGGTGAACTGGCTGGCGGCACCCGCCTGTTCGAAGTTTCGCTGGCCGAGACCCTGCAGATATCCCGCACACCGGTACGCGAGGCGTTGTCACGGCTGGCCGAGGAAGGGCTGCTCGATCGGCTCCCCAATGGCGGCTTTGTGGTGCGCCGCTTCGGCTATGCCGATGTGGTCGATTCCATCGAACTGCGCGGCGTGATGGAGGGTACGGCGGCGCGCCTCGCCGCAGAGCGGGGCACGACGCCAGAGGCGCTGGCGCGCATGCAGGCCATCGTCGTCCGGCTCGATGCCTGTTTCGGGCCGACCGAAGACAGTGTCGACTTCGACACCTATTCCGATCTCAACGCAGCCTTCCACGTCGAGCTGGCCGCACTTTCAGGCAGCGAGATCATCCGCCGCGAAGTCGAGCGCGCTACCGTTCTGCCCTTCGCCTCGCCTTCGGCCTTCCTGCCCAACAAGATGGAAATCGTCGCCTTCCATCGCTCCCTGCGTATCGCGCAGGAGCAGCATCACGCCATGCTCAATGCGATTGCTGCGCGCGAAGGCGTGCGGGCCGAATTCATCGCCCGCGAGCACGCGCGGATCGCCCGCCAGAACCTTGAATACATTTTCAGCCAGGACCCCGAACTGCTGCAGAAAATCCCCGGGCTGGCACTGATCCACCACTAGCGGGGCCCGCCCGGCCCGTTTTCCTGCAACGGCAGCCTCCGGCGCCAACACGTCGCGTTCATCCCCACAAGCGCGGGCGTGAGCGCGGCTGCCGGTTCAGGCGCCTGTTTCCCAATCGCGATAATTCCCGCCATCCCACATTCATGCAGCGAAAGGGCTTGCAATCAGTCCATCATTTGGCACTATGTATACACAGTTCTAAAAATGACGGAGGAGACGGCCATGGCGCAATCCAGTTTAAGTGACATTTTGAGCGACAACCCGGACATTGTTGGCCGGTTGCGTAATTCGCAGATCGGCATGTATGTATACCCGGTGGTCACACCGGAGTTCAGCAACTGGAGGACCGAGCAGGCCGCCTGGCGCCATTCCGCCGTGCTGTTCGACCAGTCCCATCACATGGATGAGCTGACTGTCGAGGGCCCCGACACCGAGAAATTCCTCTCCCATCACGGCATCAATTCCTTCGCCAATTTTGACCTGAACCGCGCCAAGCACTTCGTGCCGGTGACGCCCAATGGCCACATTATCGGCGACCACATCATCCTGCGTGAGCGCCTCGACAAATTCGTGCTGGTGGGCCGCGCGCCGACCTCGAACTGGCTGATGTTCTGTGCCGCCAATGGCAAGTGGAATGTCCGCCTCAAGCACGATCCCCGTTCCACCTCGCGGCCCGAAGGCGAGCGGGTGCTGCGCACCCATTATCGCTACCAGATCCAGGGTCCCGAGGCGACGAAGATATTCGAGAAGCTGCATGGCGGACCCATCCCCGACATCAAGTTCTTCCACACCGATTTCATCAATATCGGCTCCAAGAAGGTGCGGGCACTGCGCCACGGCATGTCCGGTGCGCCGGGGCTGGAAATCTGGGGTCCCTACGAGGACAAGAGCTATATTCTCTCCTGCATCCTCGAAGCGGCCCAGGCCGCCAAGGTCGACCTGGTGCGCTGCGGTAGCCGGGCCTATTCCACCAATACACTTGAATCGGGTTGGATTCCCTCCCCGCTGCCCGGCATCTATAGCGGCGACGGCATGCTCAAGGAGTATCGCGACTGGCTCGCGGCCGACAGCTATGAATCCATTGGCGCCATTGGCGGCAGCTATGTCTCGGACAATATTGAAGACTACTACGTCACCCCGTTCGAGCTGGGCTACGACTTCTATGTGGGCTGGAAGAAGGACGATTTCGTGGGCAAGGCAGCCCTCGAAAAGATGAAGGGGCAGCCGCACCGCAAGAAGGTAACCTTCGAGTGGAATGCCGACGACGTGGTCAACGTCATCGCCTCGGCCTTCCGCCCGGGCGAGGATCACTACAAGTGGATCGACTTCCCGCAGCCTAACTATGCCTCGACCAGCGCCGATATGGTGATGCGCGATGGCAAGATGGTCGGCATGTCGATGTTCAACGGCTATTCCTATAACGAGCGCTGCATGCTCTCGCTTGGCGTGGTCGATCCCGACGTGCAGATCGGTGATGTGCTGACCCTGGTTTGGGGCGAGCCCGATGGCGGCACCAAGAAGACATCCACCGAACGCCACAAGCAGGCCGAAATCCGCGTACGGGTCTCACAGACCCCCTACGCCGCCGAAGCCCGCGAAAACTATGCCGACAGCTGGCGCAGCAAGCGGAGCTGATCGCCCGCGACAAATCTCCCTCTCCCGGCATCGGGGGAGGGAAAGTGGGGTAAGGGTGCGGCGACACTCCCGCGCACGCACCCAGCCTCCATTGAGGGCGGCAAGGCTGATGATTGCCGGAAGGCGAAGGACCATGCAGCCGCTAAACAGCAATCCCCGCTTGCGCGGGGATTCGTGAGAGGAGAACGGCAATGGGGCGGATGGCGTCGTTCACCAGATTTGCGGGCCGGTCCGGCTCACTCCGCGCTGGGCGCCTGCAATCGTGCCACCCGCTTCTCCAGAAACGCGCGCAGCCGCTGTTCGGCTTCCGGACTGGTGGCAGTGAACGAAGCAATGAAGGACTCGACGAACAAGCCGTCTTCCTTGGCCATGTCCTGGATGCGCGGCAGCGCGTTGATGATGGCGTAGTTGGAAATCTCGGCATTGGTCGCCATGATCTCGGCCAGCGCATGCGCCTTGTCCAGCGCAGCACCCTTGTCCACCACATACTGCACCAGATTCCAGCGCTCGGCCTCGTCAGGCGAAATCACCCGCCCGGTCAGCATCATGTCGCTCATTCGCGCCACACCCATCAGCCCGGCAATGCGCACCGAACCGCCGCCACCCACGAAAATACCGCGCTGACCTTCGGGCAATGCGAAAAACGCCGAGCGATCGGCTACCCGAACATGGGTCGCCGCCGCCAGTTCAAGGCCTCCGCCAATGACCCCGCCATGCAGCGCCGATACCCACGGGATCGTGCCGTGCTGCATGCCTGCGGTGACGGTGTGCCAGCGACGCGAGCCGCGCACGCCTTCGAACGGGGTTTTTTCCACATGCTCAGCCAGATCCAGCCCCGCGCAGAAGTGGTCGCCGTGACCGAACAGCACTGCCGCCTTGGCTTCGCTCTCGGCCCGCGCCACAGCTTCGGCCAGCATTTCAACAAAGCGGTCGTTCATGGCGTTGCGTTTTTCGGGTCGGTTGAGCCCAATATGGGCGACAGCGCCCTTCAGTTCGTAGCTGATAAATCCGCTGGTCTGTGCAGCCATTGCCGGCGCTCCCTCTTTCCCATGCAAGCCATGGGCTCCCCTGACATTTTTGATTGTTTACAGGTAGATAGTTTCCTTGTAAACAAAATTTGGGATTGGGTGACCGGAGGGGAAGCATCATGACCACAGGGGCCAAACACAGCGTCAAGCTATGGTCGCCGGTTGTCGCGTGGGAGGAACGGGCCAATGGTGAGTTCATCATCTGGCGCGAGGATCCACTCGGACCGTATCCAGTCAAGCTCAACGAGCGCCTGCTGCATTGGGCGGCTGTGGCGCCCGATCGTGTCTGGATGGCCGATCGTGAGGGCACCGGCCCCTGGCGCGAGGTAACCTATGCCGAGGCACTCGATAAGGTGCGCCGTGTCGGTCAGTTTCTGTTGTCGGCCGGCCTGTCGCCCCAACGGCCACTACTCATTCTGTCGGAAAACTCCATCGAGCACGCGCTGATGGCACTGGGCGCCCAGCATGTGGGCATTCCGTCCGCCGCCATCGCCCCCGCCTATGCCAGTGCCTCATCGGGCTTCGCCAAGCTGCACGACATTGCCGCCCAGATCGACGCCGGCATGATCTTTGCCGATGACGGGGCCCGTTTTGCGCCCGCCGTCGACGCCGTCTTCGGTACGGACATGGCTTTTGCTGCGGTGCGCAATTTGCCAGCCGGCCGCGCCAACACCTATGGCTTTGACGCCATTGTCGCCACCGAGCCCACTGAGGCGGTCGACCGCGCCTTTGCCGCGGTCGGACCCGATACCGTGGCCAAGTTCCTGTTTACCTCCGGCACCACCGGCTCCCCCAAGGCGGTGATCCAGACCCAGCGCATGCTGTGTTCCAACATGGAAATGGTCGCCGATTGCTATGCCTATATGCGTGACGAGCCCCCTGTGGTGGTCGACTGGGCGCCCTGGAACCATACCGCCAGCGGCAACAAGGTCTTCAACCTCACCATCTATAATGGCGGCAGCTATTATATCGACCGCGGCAAGCCGACGGCGGCGCTGATCGGCCAGACTATCGCCAATCTGCGGGAGATCGCCCCCACCTGGTATTTCAACGTCCCCGCGGGCTTTGAGATGCTGGTGGGCGCCATGCGCAGTGACCCGGCGCTGCGGCAGAACTTCTTTTCCCGGCTCAGGATGCTGATGTATGCTGGCGCCGGGCTGGCCCAGCATACCTGGGACGCCCTGGTTGAGCTCGCCGAGCAGACCACGGGCGAAAGCCTGCCGATTGGTACCGGCCTGGGTTCCACCGAAACCGGCCCCTTTGCGCTCTACTGCACCGAACAGCAGGATCGTCCGGGCAATATCGGCATCCCCTCCCAGGGCGTCACCGTCAAGCTGGTGCCCATTGATGACAAATATGAACTGCGCCTCAAGGGTCCCAATGTCACGCCCGGCTACTGGAACAATCCCAAGCTGACCGCAGAGGCCTTCGATGCAGAGGGCTTCTATCGCATCGGCGACGCGGTCAAGTTTGCTGTGCCCGGCGATCCGCGCCGGGGGTTTTACTTCGACGGTCGCACAGCCGAGAATTTCAAGCTCGATACCGGCACCTGGGTTGCCGTCGGCGTGCTGCGGGCACAGCTGGTCAACCAGTTTGGCGGGCTGATCCGCGATGCGGTCATTACCGGCGAGAACCGTCCGGAACTGGGGGCGTTGCTGGTGCCGTTTCTGCCGGCTCTGCGCGAATTGATAGCCGACGAGCCCGACCTGTCCGACGCAGAGCTGCTGGCCCACCCCAAGATCCGCGCGGAGCTGGCCGCCAGGCTTGCCGCTCATCAGCGCGAAGCCAGCGGCTCGGCAACCCGCATCAAGCGCGTGTTGCTGATGGCTGAACCGCTGCGCTTCGACAAAGGTGAGGTGACCGACAAGGGCTCGATCAACCAGCGGGCGGTATTGGCCCATCGCGATGACCTGGTTCAAGCGCTGTACGGCGATGGCGCTGACGTTATTCAGGCAGACAGGGAGGTCGTCGCATGAAGATCGAGGGTTCCAGCGCACTGGTCACTGGCGGCGGTTCCGGGCTCGGCGCGGCTACGGCGCGGCTGTTGGCGCAGCGGGGCGCCGTGGTGCATGTGTTCGATCGCAACAGGCAAGCCGCCGAAGCCGTGGCAGGTGAAATCGGCGGCGTGGCGCTGGCCGGCGACGTGACCAGCGAGGCCGATGCTGCCGCCGCACTCGACACGGCAGCGCGCGCCGGGGACGGCCTGCGCATTCTCGTCAACTGCGCCGGTATTGGCGTGGCAGGGCGTATTCTCGGCAAGTCGGGGCCGATGCCGCTGGCCGATTTCGAAACCGTCATCCGCGTCAATCTCGTGGGCACCTTCAACATGATGCGGCTGGCCGCCGAACGGATGGCCACGCTGTCCGAACGGGTGGACAAGGCGCGTGGCGTGATCGTCAACACCGCCTCGGTTGCCGCCTTCGAAGGCCAGATCGGGCAGGCCGCCTATGCTGCATCCAAGGGTGGCATTGTTTCCCTGGCCCTGCCGGCGGCGCGCGAATTCGCCCGCTTCGGTATTCGCGTCAATACGGTGGCGCCCGGCATATTCATGACGCCACTGTTGCACAATCTTCCGCAGGAGGCACAGGAGAGTCTGGCGGCTGCCATCCCCTATCCGTCCCGGCTTGGTGACCCGGCCGAGTTCGCCGACGCGGTGCGCTTCGCCATCGAGAACCAGTATATCAATGGCGAGGTCATCCGGCTCGACGGCGCCCTCCGGATGCAACCGAAATGAGCTTCACCGACCAGGCCAGCCGCACCCTCGCCATGCTCGCGCTGACACCGGGCTGGTCCCGCGTGCAGGCGCTGCGACCCGATTGCGACGATGACATCGTGGCGACCATGCTCGACGCCGCTGCCGGCTTTGCCGAAACCGTGCTGGCGCCCCTCAATCCGGTGGGTGATCGCATCGGCGCCCAGGTGACGGACGGGCGCGTCAAGCTGCCGCCGGGCTTTGTCGACGGTTTCCGCCAATATGCCGAAGCCGGCTGGCTCGGCATCGACGCGCCGATCGATTTTGGTGGGCTGGACATTCCCCTCACCCTGCAGGCGGCCTGTGGCCCGCTGTTTGATCGCGGCTGCATGGCGCTGATGATGGCTGCCGGCTCCAGCCGGGGCGCCATCCACCTGCTGGCCGCGGCGGCCGATGCCACCACGGCGGCCGAGTGGGGACCCAAGCTGGTATCGGGTGAATGGGCCGCCACCATCTGCATTTCCGAGCCCGAGGCCGGCTCCGACGTGGGCCGGATTCGCACCAAGGCCGAGTTGCGCGATGGTGCCTGGCTGGTTACCGGCCAGAAGATCTGGATTTCCTTTGGCGACCATGACATGGCCAGCCGCATTGGCCACTGCATGCTCGCCCGTACCAATGATCAGCCCGGCACGCGTGGTCTCAGCCTGTTCCTGGTACCCAACCAAATCGATGGCGCGCCCAATGGCGTCTCCCTGGAGCGCATCGAGGAAAAGCTCGGACTGCATGGCTCGCCCACCTGTGCCATGCGTTTCCGCGATGCAAAGGGCATCCTGCTGGGCGAAGAGGGAAGAGGCCTGCCCCAACTCTTCGCCATGATCGAACCAATGCGGCTGCATACCGGGATTCAGGGACTGGGTATCGCCTCGGCCGCCGCTGATATCGCCGAGGACTATGCCGGCCAGCGCCGGCAGGGCGGGCGCCCGGACCAGACGCCGCCACCGATCGCCAGCCATCCCGATGTGCGGCGCCAGTTGCACGATATCCGGTCCGCTACCGAAATCCTGCGCGCCGCCGTGCTGGAACTGGCGACGATCATGGATCTGGCCCGTCTCGAAGCCGATACCGGCAAGGCCGACCTTGCCGCCTGGATGCTGCCGCTGATCAAGACCTTCGGCGCGGAAACCGGCTTCGATACCGCCCATGCCGCCATCCAGGTGCTGGGTGGGGCGGGCTATGTCCAGGACTGGCCGCTGGAGCAGTATCTGCGCGATGCTCGCGTCATGGCGCTTTATGAAGGCACAACCGGCATGCAGGGTCTCGATTTCCTCACCCGCCGCCTGTGGCGCGACGACGGGCGGGGACTGGCAGCATTCCTGCAGCGAGCGCGGCACGAACTTGGTGAGGCGCCGGCCGGACGCGCCGAGGAGGCCCGCAGCGCCAGCGCCTTGCTGGACAGCTTTGAAGCGCTGAGCAGCCATATGGTGGCCATGCAGTCCGACCCCGATGCCGCGCTATACCGGGCCGACAGCTACCTGCGCGCCGGCTGGGCCGCTTTATCGGGCTGGATGGCGTTTCGCATCGGCGCGACGGAGGCTATCCATCTGTGTGTATTGGCGCATGCCCGTCACAGCGCCCGATGTGCCTGAGCTTGCCCAGGAAATTGTTGCTTTGCCACTTGACGCCAGATTGTTTATTTCCGAATAATTCAATTGTGGACTATATTGAACTACAGCAATAGCCAGGGCGGGGGAGCCTTGGACGCGGAGGCTGGCGGGGAGGAAATTTCTGCAGCACCAGGCTGGTAGCGGCGCCACAAGGCGGCCCTGCGGAAGCCTGATGTTCTGACCCGGCTGCGGGCTGTTTGTCTTGCTGACCTTTGCACAGCAGTCGTGCTCTCGATGCAGCGACGTGCAATACCAAAGAACTCTGGAGAACCGATTGATGGCCGTCCGTAAGCTCGATGACGAGGAAGTAGACCGCCTGGCCGGAAAGGCCGACGTCTCGCTGGGCGCGCTGGAAAACTCGGGTGGCTTCGTGCTGCGCATTGCCCAGCTTGCTGCCTTTGAGCGCTTCTTCACCGTGTTCGGCCAGAGCGAGATCAGGATTTCGGAGTTCACCGTCCTGCTGGCGCTGTCCGAGAATCCGGGTATTCGCCAGGGCGTGCTGGCCGACGTGCTGAAGATCAAATGGTCCAATATGACCAAGCTGGTGCGGGCGCTCGAAGAGCGCGGCCTGATCTCCCGGCGCATTCCACATGATGATCGGCGCTCCGTGGTGCTCAGCGTCACCGAAGCGGGCCGCAAGCAGATCGAGGCCTCGGCCGAGAAGATGTCTCAGTCAGACCGCGCCGCCCTGTCCATGCTGAGCGACGTTGAACATGCCCAGTTGATCGCGCTGTCGCGCAAGATCGCCGGCTGGCCGGAGACGAAGTGATGGGCGCGCCAATGAATCTGGACGACATCGTCGCCATCGACTTTCATACCCATGCCGAGGAAGCCTGCGGCATGCATGCCGATGACGGCTATGATGATCTGCAACAGGCGATGGCAGACTACTTCCATTCCCCGTTCAAGACGCCCCCGACCATTCCCGAAACGGCCGACTACTACCGCAAGCGCCGCATTGCCGCGGTGATCTTCGCCGTCGACGCCGAGGCTGCCACCGGTCACCGCCGCTACAATAACGAAGACATCGCCACGCTGGCGGCCGAGCATTCCGATATCCTCATACCGTTCGCCTCGATCGACCCGGCCAAGGGCAAGATTGGCGTGCGCGAGGCGCGTCGGCTGGTCAGCGAGTTCGGCGTGCGCGGCTTCAAGTTTCACCCGACTTATCAGGCATTCTACCCCAATGACCGCGCGGCCTATCCGCTCTATGAAGCGATTCAGGAAGCGGGCGTGCCGGCCTTGTTCCATACCGGACAGACCGGGGTGGGCGCGGGCATGCGCGGCGGCTATGGCATGCGGCTGAAATATTCCAACCCCATCTATATCGACGACGTCGCGGCCGATTTTCCCGACCTCAAGATCATCATGGCGCACCCTTCCTTCCCCTGGCAGGAAGAGGCGCTGGCCGTCGCCACCCACAAGCCCAACGTCTACATCGACCTGTCGGGCTGGTCGCCGAAATACTTTCCACCACTTCTCGTGAAATACGCCAACAGCTTGCTCAAGGAACGGATGCTGTTTGGTTCGGACTGGCCCGCTATCCTGCCTGATCGCTGGCTAACCGATTTCGAGAAACTGGATATCAAGCCGGAGGTTCGTCCGTTGATCCTCAAGGAGAACGCGCGACGCCTGCTCGGAATCTAACACCAAGACCGCAGCAAATGCGGCTCGTACTTAGAAACCATGAGAGCGGTCGGATTTCCGGCCGCGGGAGGACAACGATGAATAGATATGTCAGACTACTAGGTGTGGTATCGCTGGCGGCCCTTGCCGTTGGCATGGTTGAGGCCCGCGAACTACGCCTCGCCTCCGGCGCGCCGCCGGCGCACCCGGCGAGCGATCCGCTCTACAACAGCTTCGCGGAATTCCTGCCCGAGGAAACCAATGGCGAGCTGACCGGCCTGATGATCGGCCCCGAAGTCGTCAATATCGGCACAGTCAAGCAGGCGCTGCAGTCATCGCTGGCTGAAGTCGGCAATCTGCTGCCGCTCTTTGTTCCGGCCGACCTGCCCAATACGGCCCTGATGGGCGATCTTTCCTTCCTTGCCACGACGCCACACGCCATGGGCGCGGCGATGACCGAATATGTCGTCACCTGCGGGGAATGCCAGGCCGAGTTCAAGACCATGGGCGGCGTCTTCGTCGGTGCCGGTTCATCCGATGTCTATGTGCTGCTGACCACCAAGCCGGTCAATTCGCTGGCCGATATGAAAGGGCTGCGTCTGCGTTCGGGCGGCGCTCCCTATGCCCGCTGGGCCGAAAAGCTCGGCGCCGCACCGGCCCAGGTGCCGGTGAGCGATCAGTTCGAAGCGGTTTCCCAGGGCGTGCTCGATGGCACAATGGCGTCGATCTCCGACCTGATCTCGTATCGCCTGATCGACGTTGCCAAATACATCATCGACGTGCCGCTGGGCACCTATCACACGACGTCCAACTTCACGGTGGCCACCACAGCCTGGTCGGAACTTACTCCCGAGCAGCGTGAGGGCTTTGCCCGTGCCGCCAACAAGTCCAGCGCCCTGTTCACCCAGAGCTGGGGCTATGACCGGGCTGCATCGGCACGCCAGGCCGCTGTCGACGCCGGCATCCAGGTTATTCCTGCCAGCCAGGACCTGCTCGACGCCACCAACGAGTTCCGCTTCAGCGATATTCCCGATGCCGTCGCGCTGGCCGAAAGCCAGCTTGGCGTGACCGACGCTGCAGACAAGATCGCGCGCTTCCAGACCCTGGTCGACAAGTGGACCGCGATCACCGCTGCAACCGAAGGTGATGTCGACGCCATTGCTGCCGCCGTGCAGACCGAAGTCTGGGACAAGGTGGACTGGTCCACGTACGGTCTGTGATGCAAAGACCCGCGGCTGCGTCGCATCCGCGGGTCACTTTGCCACCTGTCGTTGGGAGCAAGAGCATGCGCGAAAGACTCGACCGGCTGGTCAACAGCGTGACAAGCGGCCTGGCCCTGCTGGGGTCCGTCGCCGTCATCGCCATGCTGGTACACATCACAGCCTATGTCATCCTGCGCAACCTGGCCTCAGCGCCGGTGCCGGCGACGGTTGAGATCGTCTCCCACTACTACATGGTCGCTATTGCGTTCCTGCCTGTCGCCTGGGCAGAGCGCCGCGGGGATATGATCTCCGTGGAAATCTTCAGCCGATTCCTGGTCGGTCGCGCCGGCCGGATCAACCAGATCTTTGTCGCTTTGGTCACCTTCGCTGCCTATCTGGCGCTGACCTACACGACCTGGCTGGTGGCCATGCGCGAGTTCTCGGCCCGCAGCTATGTCATTTCGCTCAGCGTGGCGATTCCGGTCTGGCCCAGCTATTTCATCCTGCCCGTGGCCTTCGCTCTGGCGGCTCTCGTGGCCCTCTACCGGGGCATCGCGCCACCGGTGCAAGGAACCGCCAAGTGAACGTGACACTGGGCCTGATCGGCCTCGCCATCCTGTTCGTACTCCTCGGCCTGCAGGTGCCTATCGCCATCGCCATGATCGCCGTTTCCTTCGTGGGCGTCTGGGTCATGCTGGGGCTGGGACCGGCGATCGGCGTGCTGGCCAATACACCCTATGAATTCATCGCCAGTTGGACCCTATCGGCCGTACCGATGTTTCTGCTGATGGGCTTTGTGGCCTTTCACGGCGGTCTTACTGCAGGCCTGTTTGACGCTGCCAAGGTGGGGCTGCGCAAGGTGCCGGGTGGTCTGGGTATCGCTGCCATCGTTGCCTGCTCGGGCTTCGCTTCGGTCTGCGGCTCCAGCCTCGCCACCGCCGCGTCACTGGGCCGTATCGCCATCCCCGAAATGGTCCGCGCCGGCTACAAGCCGAGCTTTGCCACCGGGGCACTGGCCGCCGGTGGCACCATTGGTGCGCTGATCCCGCCCTCCATCCTGATGATCATTTATGGGGTCTTCGCTGAGACCTCGGTCACCAGTGTGTTCATGGGGGGCATCGCCGTCGGCCTGTTCACGGCGCTGAGTTACGTTATCGTCATTCTGCTGGTCGCCTGGCTGCGCAAGGATATCATTCCGGCCGAACCGGTGGGGGTCGAACACCTCGATACCCGCAAGGTGATGCTGGCGGTATGGCCCATTCTGGTGCTTATCGCCCTGGTATTCGGCGGGTTGTTCTCGGGCCTGTTCACCGCCACCGAGGCGGGTGCCGTCGGCGCCGCCGGCGCCCTTGGCCTGGTGGTCATTACCGGCCGGATGAGCTGGGCCGTGTTGCGCCAGTCGGTGCTGGAAACGCTCGTCACTTGTGCCTCGCTGTTCATTATCGGCGTCGGCGCGGTGATGTTTACCCGCTTCCTGGGCCTCAGCGGTGTGGCCGGGCTGATCAGTGGCGCCGTGCAGGGTTCCGATCTGAACTACTTCCAGCTGATGTTCGTCATCGTCCTCATCTACCTGGTCCTGGGCATGTTCATGGAACCATTCGGCGCCATGCTGGTCACCCTGCCTGTGCTGCTGCCGGTGCTGCAGGCGCAGGACATCAACCTGGTCTGGTTTGGCGTATTCGTGGTGAAGCTGCTCGAAATCGGCATGATCACCCCGCCATTGGGCATGAACGTCTTCGTCATCCGAAACGTCGCCGGCCAGTACGCTTCGCTGACCGACGTGTTCAAGGGCGTGACATTATTCCTGGCGGCCGACCTGGTCGTGGTTGTCGCGGTGGTATTGTTCCCCGACATCGTGCTGTTTCTGCCGTCGCTGCTGCGCTAATCGCACATAACCCTGCAGCAGTCAGAGGGGGCCGTTTCAGGCCTGCATAGAGTTCGGCGGCCCGTTCAGGCGCGGCCGAACTCATCCTCGATGCGGATGATATCATCTTCGCCCAGATATGACCCGGTCTGCACTTCTATGAGTTCGAGCTCAATCTTGCCGGGATTGGCGAGACGATGGGCGCAGCCGAGCGGCAGGTAGATGGACTGATTTTCACTCAGGGTGGTCATGGTACCATCAATGGTCACGTCGGCCGTGCCGCGGACGACGATCCAATGCTCGGCGCGATGGTGGTGTTTCTGCAGGCTCAGCTTCTTGCCCGGTTTGACAAACAGCCGTTTGACCTGGAAGCGATCGCCGCTGAGAACCGATGAATAGCCGCCCCAGGGACGGTAGGCCGTCCTGTGGATTTCGGTGAGCCCGGAAGTATCCTTGCCGGCACGCAGCACCTTGACCATGGCGCCCACCTTCTGCGCCTCGGACAGCTTGCCGACATAGACGGCGTCGTCAGTGGCAATCACGGCGATGTCGTCAAGACCTTCAACGGCAATATGGGCATGGTCGGAAACGATCAGGGAGTTGCTGACATTACTCAGCGTTACCTTACCCTGGCTGACATTGCTCGAGGCGTCCTTGCTGCTGGTCTTCCAGACGGCATCCCAGCTGCCCAGATCTGACCAGCCGAAATTGACCGCCACGACCACGGCGTGACTGGTCTTTTCGAAGATGGCGTAATCCACCGAAATATCGGGCGCGGTAGCGAACGCTGCGGCATCGAGGCGCACAAAATCCAGATCAGTCGTGGACTGGCTCACCGCTGCCTTGGCTGCCGCCAAGGTTTCCGGTGCCAGAATTTCGCCCTCGTGCAGGAAGACGCCGGCGCCGAACATGAACATGCCCGAGTTCCAGAAATAGCCACCCTCGGCGAGCATTTGTTCGGCGCGCTGGCGGTCGGGCTTTTCCACGAAGCGTTCGATTGGACTGGCGCCACCGCCCAGTTCGGCTTGCGCCTTGATATAGCCAAAGCCGGTTTCAGCATGGGTGGGCAGCAGGCCGAAGGCAACCAGATCGCCGGCTCTGGCTGCGCGCGTGGCGTGCTGTACCGCTTCATGATAGCTGGAATCAACGCTCACATCGTGATCGGAGGGCAGCACCAGCATGATGGTGTCGGCGCCAAAGCGGGCGCTGACAAACGCGGCGGCAGCAGCGATGGCGACCGCCGTATTGCGCGCCACCGGCTCAAGCAGGATGCCGCTGAGCGGCGCGCCAAGTTCGGCGGCCTGCTCGGCCACAATGAAACGATACTCGGCATTGGTCATGATCAGGGCGGGCGCGTACTGGCTGGCGCCAGCCACCCGCTGCAATGTTTGTTGAAACAGGCTGAGCGCCCCCGTCAGGGGGAGAAACTGCTTGGGCCGTGCCGCGCGCGACATTGGCCACAGCCGCGTGCCTTGCCCGCCAGCCAAAATCACGGGGACGATCAGGTCTGACATCCGCAGGCACCTCAAATAATTGCTGTTAAGTGGGCATCACGACAACCGCAATGCACGTGTCATGGCCGCATTGCGCACTTGGTGCAACAGTCGTGACTTACGGTGGCGGCGCGAGAAAGGGTTTTCCAGAGTGGCATTTTGCTGGGCCCGCTGCGTCGCAGGCCAGATCGCAAAAGCGGGAATACTGCCTTGGTCACCATGGTCAGTGCGCCGTAGAACTCAGCAGTTCCGTGGCGATCGTCTTGAGCAGGATCTTTGCGTCCAACCACAGCGAGAAATTCTGTATATAGGCAAAATCATGGCCAACCCGTTGCAGCGCCTTATTGGGGTCGACAGTCGGACCGCGCAACCCATTGCATTGGGCCCATCCCGTCAGCCCCGGCCGCATTTCATGGCGGAAATCATACTGCGGCACCAGTTTTTCATAAGGTACGCCTGCAGCCAACATGCCCCTGACATGAGGCCGAGGTCCCACCAGAGACATATCCCCAGTCAGCACGTTGATGAGCTGCGGCAGTTCATCAATACTGGTCCTGCGAATAAAGCTGCCAATGGGCGTAACACGATGATCTTTGGCAACGGTCTGGGCCACGCCGGAAATATCACAACGATCCCAATGCATGGACCGGAACTTGAGTATCTCGAAGGCTTTGCCTTCCCGGCCCACACGCGTCTGGCGAAAAAACACCGGGCCGCGGTCCGTCAACTTCACGCAAATCGCGGTAATGGCAAGCAGAGGCGCCAGCACCAGCAATCCAATTAGTGCCCCGACAATGTCCAGGCCACGCTTCGCCACAAGCGCCGCCCGGCGCCTGGAATTCATGACAGGCGGTTTGGGGGCGTCCTCCTGCCAGAAAACGCGCAGGCCACTTTGGCGCCGCGACAGAGCCCAAGGTATGAGCAGACTGTCAGGCTCCAGATGCGATGGCTTGCTCTCCGTTGCGGAATGAAAAGCGATATGCGTCTCGGTAGCGGCCACATCGTGGCCCATTATGCCCGTTGTTTTGTCCATCTACCGGCCTTTAGCGCTTAGCCGTCAATTAACCTTCAGTAACTATTGCAGACCTCGAACTTTCTGTCTCCTGCATTCAAGACATGGGTGATATTTATATTAATACTGCGGCGGCAGCTCAACCCCGAGCTCGCCCCCTCAGATCCGCGACAAATTTCATAAAATTTGATTGGTTTTTTACAGAGTACGGCAAAATTGACCTCCTAGGCTGCTGGCATCGGATCAGTCCAAGGATGGACAATATGAAGACGCTAGTATTGGCAACCGTGATCAGCGCCATCGCCACTTTCGGAATGGCAAATGCCGCCTTGGCCAACCGCCCCAGCCAAGTCACCGTGCAGGAATTGGTCGGCTCGGCCGGCCCGATGAGCTTCCAGATGTTCTGCGCCATGACCCCGGCGGAATGCCGCCCCGGCGGCGCCGCCAAGATCACCCTCGATCAAGAGATGCTCCGCACGCTGGCGCGGGTCAATTCCCGGGTCAATCGCGCCATCCGCCCCCGGCTCGACAGCGCCTCCTTGCAGGTCTGGCGCGTCAATCCAAGTTCGGGCGACTGCAAGAGCTATGTGGTGAGCAAGCGCCACCAGCTGATCGGGGCCGGCCTGCCCTCCAGCGCATTGCGCATTGCCTATGTCAAAACCCGCAGCGGTCAGGGCCACGCCGTGCTCGTGGTCAAGACGTCGCAGGGCGATCTGGCGCTCGACAATCTCACCGGCGAGATCAAGCTCTTCGAACAAACCGGCTATCGCGTCGTCGCCATGTCAAAGGCAGATCCGCGCAAATGGGGTTGAAAACTACGCCATGATGGAGAGAATCTGTTTTGCTGATTTGCCTGACTAGAGTGATACCATGCGTAGATCGACGGGGGTGTGGCTGATAATGTTTGTGTCGGCCGCCCTGGCGACCGGCTCAAGTTTGGCAGCTTATCGGGAAATGATGCCGTTCATCGCCAGCGGCGGGACTATTGAGACGAAGTTCGAGGCCCTGTCGGGCGGCGCCATCAGGCCCGGCCTGTCGTTCTACTCGAAAAAGATACTCCTGGATGACTGCAATTATTCCCTGAATAGCTTTTCCATTCTGATGCTTGACGAAAAATTGCAGGATAAAATTCGCCAGAATTGCAGTGCCATGGCGTCTATGATCGTCGACGAAGCGCCGACCTTCTCCTACGCTTGGTATGTTCGGGCCTTGGCCAGCAGCTCGGCCGATGAACCCGGCACGTTCGAAGATGCTCTGTTGTGGTCCCAGCGCACGGCACCAAATCAGGAAGATCTGGCGTACTATCGGGCGGTGCTCGCTTACTACAACTGGAGTGCACTGGCCCCGGCGGCACGCGAGACGCTGGCCGCAGATATCGTGGTTTCGGCACATTCCAACCGGGGCCTCGCATGGCTCGCCCGCCGCTATGCCGAGGATGAAAGCTTCAGAGAGGTCATCATCAAGGCGCTGGAACAGGCTCCAGCAGATATCCAGCGCCGTTTCCTGCAAACCATAGCGATCACCAGCCGCCCCGGACCCAAGACATGACGCGGGCGAATGATCTTGCCGGATACTTCATCGTCGCAATCGTCGCCCTTTCTCCTATTCCGTTTGGCAGCAATCGCCCATTTTTCTGGGCCTTGTCAGGCACTCTGGTTGGTTTGGCGGCGACGACATATTTTGCGGTCGCCATTTTGCGCGACGCGCCCTTGCGCATGCCGCTTCGGCAAGTCCGAGCCTATGCCGCTTTGTGGCTTGCTCTTGCGGTCTGGCTCTGTTTGCAGGCCCTGCCGCTGGGCGCCATTTTCGGATCGTTCGAATTCAAACTGCCTGATGGCAGCACAGTCCTGTCAGACTCGCTCAGCCTTGCCCCTGGCTCCACCTGGCTCATGCTTGTTCGCATGACCAGCTACGCCCTGATCTTTGTGCTGGCGCTGCAAGCCGGAGCCAAAAGCAGTCGCGCGCGATGGCTGCTGATCGCCATTTTCTGGGCCATCGTGTTGCACGCCGCATTTTCCCTGCTGCAGCTGACCCAGCTTGGCGACACGATCCTGGGCTTTCCGAAAGACAGCTATTTGGGCGTTGCAACCGGGACCTTTGTCAATCGCAATTCATTCGCCACATTCCTCGCCATGGGCCTGAGCATCGGCGTATCATTGCTGCCGGGCATTGTGTGGAGCCCCCTCGCCCGCAACCAATCTCGGGCGGATGCCGTGTTCCGGGTGGCTTTTTACGGAGCAGGATTGTTCGTCATCGTGCTGGCCATGCTGGCAACGGAATCTCGCACGGGCCTCTTCGCCGGCGCCATGGGCGGCTTCGTCGTTACGCTCCTGGTACTCCGGTGGCTCCCCCGGGCGGTGATATTCATTCCCGCAGCAATCGCTGCCGCCTTGACACTGTCAGTGGTCGCCATCTGGGTATTTGGTCAAGGCTTGCTCGAGCGCGTGCTCGATCTGGGCGGCGCCACCACTGGCCGACTGGATTTGTACCAGCAAGTCCTCGTCATGATCGCGCAGCGTCCTTGGCTGGGCTATGGCGGTGGTTCGTTCGAGCTCGCCTATCCCAGCTTCTTTGGACCGCCATTGACCTTGACGCTCCTCTACAACAAGGCCCATTCGACATATCTGACACTGATATCAGAACTGGGGCTGGTTGGCGCCCTGCTGCCCATATTGATCTTCGTGTTGTTGCTTCTGCGCCTTGTCTGGAAGCAGCTAACGGTTTCCGAATTCAACGCACCGCGCCTTGCCGCGATCGGGGCTATTGTCGTGTCCGCTATCCATTCGACCGTGGACTTCAGCCTGGAAATTCAGGCAAACGCCTATCTGCTCGTCGTCCTGGTCGGCATCGGGCTCGCCTCTTCGCTGAACGTGGTCAGCAAGCGTGTCTCAAGCCAGACCAGTACAATCAGTGTTACCCGGCAGGAGATGCCTGTCGCCTAGAAAGGCAGCAATTGCTCGCCCTGGCACTGAGCGAGTCACCTTGCCTCACCGCGACTTTCGTCAGCCCAAGTGGTCACGGACAATAGTGTCGCACGCCGTCCGGCAGCGTCGGCTGGTTTGAATGCGCAGCTTTTGCCGGGGTAGCGGCGAAACACCACGAAAAAGCCCGGCAACAAGCCGGGCCTTGAAGAGAATATGGGTAAAGCGACTAGGTTGGGCTGGCTTCGTTCAGAGCACCGATCGCGGGATCAACTGTTGTGCTGCCGCTGGCTACTGCGGCTGCCGCTGTCTGCAACACAGCAATCTGGGGGCTGTTAGCCGGTAGGCTGGTCGCCGCCGCCGTGACCACGGCCTGAGCATTCTGACGAATGGGCGCGCCTGCCGGCGCCGCGGCGGCCTCTTCAGCCACATTGGCCGCGACGCCAACAGTGACTGAATTGAGCAGCGCGGTGTTTTCCGTCGCGAGCAAGGCCCCATTCAACTGCGCCATGGCTGCACCAACAGCAGCAGTTCCGCCTGTGCGCGCAGCACTATTGACGTTCGCTACCGCCGAAGCCACTGCGGCAAACTGAGCAGGCGGCAGGGAAACGATAGCTGTCACCTGATCGGGCCGCAGAGTGGCTACGGCAGCAATCTGGGCAGCCGGCAATGACAGGAGTGATGCGCGCTGGGCCGGAGAAAGCGCACTGATGTTTGCCAGAAGGCGGCGCTGTTGTGCGGCCGGCAAGACTGCAACTGCCGCCTGCAAGTCCGCAGGCAATGCCGCAACATCCTGGGACTGCTGGCCAACTGCCACCTGCGTCATTACAGGCGTTGCCGCAGCAAATGCCAATATGCTGGAGGCCAGAACAATCTTGACGAGCTTCTGCATGCCGCTCTCCAGTCTAATTGTTGGAAGTTTCAATAAGTGTAAACTCATTTCCAATCAAAAAGTCAATTCACTTTACGACCGCTGCCCCTCCCCCCGCGCAATGCTGCCCCTCCCCCCGCGCAATAGGGACCGTGGCAGTGACGATGAAGTCAGTTTTGGCCCGCCCCCCTCATATCCGCGACAAATTTCATAAAATTTGATTGGTTTTTTACAGAGTACGGCAAAATTGACCTCCTAGGCTGCTGGCATCGGATCAGTCCAAGGATGGACAATATGAAGACGCTAGTATTGGCAACCGTGATCACCGCCATCGCCACTTTCGGAATGGCAAATGCCGCCTTGGCCAACCGTCCCAGCCAAGTCACCGTGCAGGAACTGGTTGGCTCGGCCGGCCCGATGAGCTTCCAGATGTTCTGCGCCATGACCCCGGCGGAATGCCGCCCCGGCGGCGCCGCCAAGATCACCCTCGATCAAGAGATGTTCCGCACGCTGGCGCGGGTCAATTCCCGGGTCAATCGCGCCATCCGCCCCCGGCTCGATAGCGCCTCCTTGCAGGTCTGGCGCGTCAATCCAAGTTCGGGCGACTGCAAGAGCTATGTGGTGAGCAAGCGCCACCAACTGATCGGGGCCGGCCTGCCCTCCAGCGCATTGCGCATTGCCTATGTCAAAACCCGCAGCGGTCAGGGCCACGCCGTGCTCGTGGTCAAGACGTCGCAGGGCGATCTGGCACTCGACAATCTCACCGGCGAAATCAAGCTCTTCGAACAAACCGGCTATCGCGTCGTCGCCATGTCAAAGGCAGATCCGCGCAAATGGGGTTGAGTGCAACCTTGAGTAGTTCTGAGGCAAACTATTGACACCAGACGTTATATAGAGTGCCAAATGGGTTGCACTGATCAGCCGCACCGTTAATAAACATCCGGCGCCAAGTCACGGGTGAATCAATGGACGAGCAGGAAATCGATATTCGGGCGATCCTGGGAGTGCTGCAGCGCCACGCCCGGATGATCCTTTTGGTTATCGTCACTGTTCTCGTGGCTACGGGCGGAGTCGTTTATTCCCTTAAGCCAGGGTACACCGCAACGACACTGGTCTATGTGGACACGGCGCGTAAGGATCTGCTTGAGCCCGATGCTGGCAGCGGCGTGTCGAGTTCGGCCGACAACGCCCGGGTGGACAGCGAAGTCGAAATCGTTCGCTCCGTCCCAACCCTGCATCGCGTGATCGAGCAGGCCAATCTGCTCTCAGATCCTGAGTTCATGCCCCGGATCGGAATGCGCGAGCAGTTGATGGCCTTCTTTCGCCTGGCGGACCCGACCCTGGCCACAGGCGACCAGGCAATCAACAGCATTGTCGACCAGCTGCGCCAGGCTATTTCCGTGCAGCGGCGTGGCCTGACCTATTTGATTGCGATCAGCGCCAACGCTGCCTCTCCTGAAACAGCGGCGCGCATCGCCAACGCCACGGCAGACGCCTATATCGCGCTGCAGATTCAATCAAAGACCCAGTCTGTGCTCAATTCATTGCAGGTTCTTGAGCCCCGTATTGCCGAAGCGGCAAAGAGTCTGGCGGCCAGCGAAGGTGCCTTTGACAACTTTGTTGAAGACAATGTTGATCGCCTGACAGCACAGCCGGGCTTTGAGAATATCGCCGATCTGCGCGACCGCCTGACCGAGGCAACATCGGAGCGCGAACGACTGAGTGGCGTGCTTGAAAATGCCAGCCAGAATTTGGCCCAGCTAAACTACGACCAGCTTGCAAATTCATTGCAGTCAGAAGCCGTTGCCAGCCTCGAACGCCAGCGCTCGGCCTTGTTGGCCCGGCTCAACGCGTTGGCGCCGGAAAACAACGCGGCGGTCGATTTGCGCGGCGACCTCGCCAATATCGAACAGCAATTGCAGGCAACCGCAGGTCAGGAAATCCAGTCTCTGCAACAGCAGGTGGTCAGCTATCAGGACCAATCCGTTGCCCTGCGCGAGCAGGTGCGCCAAACCTTCATGGCCAGCAATCTGCCTCCAGAAATCCTCACCAGCATCTACGAGTTGCAGCAGAATGCTGCCCTTGCGCGTTCCAACTATGAGCGGCTGGTTGCGCGCGTCAACGACCTGCGCGCCCAGGCCGATCTGCAGATCGCCGATAGCCGCGTGGTGGCGACGGCAACCCCGCCATCCTCGGCGTCTTTTCCAAACACACGCCTAATTCTGGCTCTTGCCGCCCTGGTTGCCGTCGGCCTGGGCGTCGGCCTGGCATTTATTGTCGACAATTTCATTGGGGGCTTCACCTCCACGGACCAGCTCGAGACAGTCACGCGGCGCGAGGTGGTGACGGGCATTCCTCTGCAAAAGCCAGTCAGACTTGACGATGGACATATCGCCAGCGCCGCCGATCAAGTCATCAATGCACCGATCTCGCTGTATTCGGAGAGCTGGAGGCGCATCCGATTGCGGATAGACCAACGCCTGGCGCAGACGAATAAAGGCGCAGACACCCACCGTGGCCAGGTGATCGTCGTAACATCGTCTCTGCCGATTGAAGGCAAGACAACCGCTGCACTGTCCCTGGCCCGCACCTACGCGGCGGCAGGCCAACGTGTCCTGATCATCGACGCTGATCTGCGCAAGCCGTCGCTGCACAAGCAGCTCAACGTCACCTCATCGACGGGGCTGAATGAGTTTCTGGCAGGCGAAGTATCCGCCCAGGAAACTACATCGATCATCGTCCAGGATCCGCTGTCCAGCTTGTCCGCCGTCCTGAGCTCAAACCAGAATGACCTGCCGACAGAGCATTTGCTGACCAGCAAGCCGTTCGCCCGGCTTGTCGATGCGGCCAGGCAGACCTTCGACATCATCATCATCGATACGCCTCCTGCCGGCGTGGTCGTCGATGGCATCTATCTGATGCAGTTCGCCGACGCCGTGCTGTTCCTGACCCGCTATGCCAGCACTACCCAGAGGGAAGTGCTTCATGCCCTGCGCACCGTTGACCGCGCCATTTCAAGCGACACGCCTCTGGTTCTTGCGATGACACAGCAGCCGGTCAGAAGCCGGGCCTACCACTACACCTACCATTCCTACTATTCCGAGAGTTGAGGCAGATCGGCCAGGACCGCTGCGGCCAGGGCGTAGTCGGCATAGTTGTGAAAACTCTGGACCCGCCACATCCCGTGGAGACTGGGTTCGATATCCCTTTGCCCGGGTCGGCGCCCACCCAGAACCGGGCAATGCCGATAGGCGGTCTGCTTCCTGGCAAGGTCATCCGGCAAGAGGTCAGTATTGAACGCCGGGTTGGTGCGGGGTCGCGGAAACGTGCGGACGTCGACCAGAGACGCGTCTGTCACGCCATGCGGAAATGTAAACCAGAGTCAGGCCCCTCTGTGCTGATCGTCTCACTCAGACTTTGGCTTTGACACGGTCCCTGATGGTAACAAGGGTGTGCTGCAAGGTCTTGACGTCCTGGGCGTCAATGCCCACCACGTCGGCAATGCAACCGGGGATATGCGCGGCGCGCTGTTTCAGCGCCTCGCCCTGCGGGGTCAGCCGGATGGTCACCTTGCGCTCATCTTCGGTGCTGCGCGCCCGCACGATGAGACCGGCCTTCTCCATGCGCTTGAGCAGCGGTGTCAGGGTGCTGGAATCGAGAAACAGTTCATCGCCCAATTCCTTGACCGAGCGGCCGTCGCGTCCCCACAGGGCGACCATCACCAGATACTGCGGATAGGTCAGGCCGATGGCGCTCAGCAGCGGTCGGTACAATTGATTGAAGGCATGGCCATTGGAATAGATGGCAAAGCACAACAGGTCATCGATTGCAGGCATTGCGGGCGCTGCAGTCGTCGGATCGGATTTGGTCATCTGGACCTCCTGCACCCAAAATAAATCGCGCACGACTGAATAGCAAGCGATTGACGATGCGGCAACCGGCGCCATCGCGGAAGCTGCGCCCGGTTCTCTCACGCCCACTTCCAGAATAATTTGTGCACGATCTATTCGTTTGCGATTGACACCACGTGAAACTGCCGTCATATAGCTTGCACACCAATGATTTGTGTACGATCTAAATGAGGAAGATGAGGTTTCAGATGAGCAGTTTCACCACCACCGACGGAACGCGCCTGTTTTACAAGGACTGGGGCACCGGGCAGCCGATCCTCTTCGCCCATGGCTGGCCGCTATCGTCCGACGCCTGGGACCAGCAGATGCTGTTTTTCAGCCAGAACGGCTACCGCGTCATCGCCCATGACCGTCGCAGCCATGGCCGTTCCGACCAGACCTTCGACGGCAACAATATGGATCAATATGCCGATGACCTGTCCGAACTGATCGAAGCGCTCGACCTGCGTGATCTGGTCCTGGTCGGCCACTCGACGGGCGGCGGCGAAGTCGCGCACTATATCGGTCGTCACGGCACCGCCCGCATTGCCAAGGTCGTGCTTGTCGGCGCAGTTCCTCCCCTGATGCTGCAGACCGACGCCAACCCAGCCGGCACCCCGCTTTCGGTGTTCGATGGCATTCGCCAGGGCACGGCAAAGAACCGCTCACAGTTCTTCTTTGACCTGACCGTGCCGTTTTACGGCTTCAACCGCGATGGCGTTGAGAGCAATGACGGCTTGCGCGAGAACTTCCGCCGGATCGGCCTACAGGGCGGCATCAAAGGCCAGTACGACTGCATCCACGAGTTTTCCGAAATCGACTACACGCAGGACCTGCGCCGGATCGACAAGCCGACACTGATCATCCACGGCGACGACGACCAGATCGTGCCGATCGAGGCTTCGGCGCATCGCGCTGCTGACATCGTGCCCAATGCCACGCTGAAGATCTATGCCGGCGGGTCCCACGGATTGGCCGAAACCGAAGCTGACCGCTTCAACGCTGATGTTCTGGCGTTCATTGGCGGCTGATCACCGCTTTCCAAGACCGAACCCATAACGCTGAAATCGAAAAGGACGTTCCCATGTACAAACGTGTCGCTACTGCTGCTGTTATCAGTGCCCTATTCTCGGGTACCGCTTTCGCCCAACCCGCCAAACCGACGGTGGTCCTAGTCCACGGTGCCTTTGCCGACTCTTCGAGCTGGGATGGCGTGGTCGAAATCCTGAGGAAGGATGGCTATGCAGTCATCGCCGCCGCCAACCCGCTGCGCAGCGTCTCGGGTGACGCGGCCTATGTCTCCGACATCGTTGGCAGCATCGATGGCCCTGTCGTGCTGGTGGGTCACTCTTATGGTGGTCAGGTCATCTCGACTGCCGCCAATGGCAATGACAACGTCCAGTCGCTGGTCTACGTGGCCGCCTTCGCTCCCGACGCCGGGGAAGCCGCGGCTGATCTGGCCGGCAAGTTTCCAGGCGGCACACTCGGCGAGGCGCTGGCGGCGCCGGTAACGCTCGCCGATGGTGACATCGATCTGTCCATCGATCAGGCAAAGTTCCACGATCAATTTGCTCAGGATGTTCCGGCGGAAAAAGCGGCATTGATGGCTGCCGGCCAGCGACCGATCACCGAAGCCGCGCTGACGGAAAAATCCGGGGAACCTGCCTGGAAGACCGTGCCCTCCTGGTTCATCTATGGCGATGCCGACAGGAATATCCCGGCACAGGCACTCGACTTCATGGCGGAGCGCGCCGGGTCCAGGCACACCGTTGTCGTCGAGGGCGCATCCCATGTCGTCATGGTCTCGCAGCCTCAGGCCGTGGCCGATCTTATCGAAGAGGCCGCGCAGTAATCTCTGTTTGCCACGCACCAACCATGGTCATCGCTCACCAAGGAGCGATGACCATGCCGTATCAAAGCTTGGCGGCAACGACATTCTGCGGTCCTGGCGGCACTGCTGGCGCGGTTCTGGCCGGCGGCGTTGCATCATGCGAGATATTCCTGCCGCGGGCCACGAAGGGAGCTGGCTAGTCTGACCAGTCCGGCGCTTGCCAGGCAGAGTGCACAAAACGCCCGCACTGCCGATGCGCATATTTTAGGCCTAGTAGGCGATGATGCCTAAATTTTGGGCGTTAGTTCGAAGATGGTGCAGCGGCGTATATAGACCGCACTCTCAAACGCCATAAAACCCAACGACTTAGCCTTTCGATCGGCCTTGGCATGGGGTTTGCAAGTTTTCCGGCGGTGCAACCACACACTGTTGGGAGACAACATGACAGCCGTAAACCGGATGATTGCTGGCCTGGGGCTTGGCGTGACGATGACTATGGGAGCGATGGCCGTGCCGGCCCTGGCTCAGGATGAAACGATCAAGGTTGGCGTGCTGCATTCTCTCTCAGGCACGATGGCCATTTCCGAAACCACGCTGAAGGACACCATGCTGTTCCTCATCGAGGAGCAGAACAAGAAGGGCGGATTGCTGGGCAAGCAGCTTGAAGCCGTGGTGGTCGATCCGGCCTCCGACTGGCCACTCTTTGCCGAAAAGGCCCGCGAATTGATTGCCGTCAATGGCGTCGCCGCCGTGTTTGGCTGCTGGACCTCATCGTCGCGCAAATCGGTGCTGCCGGTGTTTGAGGAACTGAACTCCATTCTCTTTTACCCCGTGCAGTATGAGGGCGAAGAGAGCCAGCGCAATGTGTTCTACACCGGTGCGGCGCCCAATCAGCAAGCCATTCCCGCCGTCGATTACCTGATGGAAAACGAAGGCGTCGAGCGCTGGGTCCTCGCCGGCACCGACTATGTCTATCCCCAGACCACCAACAAGATCCTTGAGCAGTACCTCATGGACAAGGGCGTGGCCAAAGAAGACATCATGATCAACTACACGCCCTTCGGTCATTCCGATTGGCAGACCATCGTCTCGGACATCAAGAGCTTCGGCTCGACCGGCAAGAAGACCGCCGTTGTCTCGACCATCAATGGCGACGCCAATGTGCCGTTCTACAAGGAACTCGCCAACCAGGGCATCAAGGCCGAGGACATCCCGGTCGTCGCCTTCTCGGTCGGTGAAGAAGAACTCGCCGGCTTTGACACCACCCCGCTGGTCGGCCACCTGGCTGCCTGGAACTACTTCCAGTCCGTCGATGTCCCGGAAAACGCCGCCTTTATCGAAGCCTGGCAGAGCTTCATGGGCAATCCGGACAAGGTGACGAACGATCCGATGGAAGCCACCGTCATTGGCTTCAACCTCTGGGTCCAGGCTGTTGAAAAGGCCGGCACCACCGATACCGATGCCGTGCTCGACGCCATTATCGGGCTGGAAACCCCGAACCTGACCGGTGGCGTCGCCACCATGCTGCCGAACCATCACATCACCAAGCCGGTGCTGATCGGGGAAATCCAGGCTGACGGTCAGTTCGAAGTCGTCTCGGAATCCGATCTCGTCCCCGGTGATGCCTGGTCCGATTTCCTGCCCGAATCCAAGATGATCGAGGCCGATTGGACCGCGCCGATCTCGTGCGGCAACTACAATACCGAAACCAAGATGTGTGGCGGCGACGTCGCGGCGGCAAGTTAGCATTCTGATAACACCGATGAGGGCGACGGGTTCGCCCTCATCACTGCTGCTTCAACAAGCACGGTGTCGCCCCGGCTTCGAGCCGGGGCCATCCTGCGATCCCAAAATGGATCCCGGATCACGTCCGGGATGACATCGAGTTTCTGACCAGATCGGGGCCGCCATGGCGCTTCTCAGACACCTCATCATTGTGATGATGCTTCTCGGCACCGCAGCCATGGCCGTTCCAGCCCACGCCCAGGTCGCGGATGACGAGCTTTCCGCGCTGGTCGATGCCCTCGCGCCGGGCAGCTTCAAGGATCGCGAAGCGGCCATTGCCGCACTGGTCGCGACCGGCGATCCACGGGCCGTGCCCGTGCTGCGCGTGCTGCTCGATGGCGAACTCTATGTCGAGGACACCTCGGGCAAGGTCGTTTTTACCGCCAATGCCGGTGGCAAGGGCGCCCGCACCGACCCGATAAACGGCGCAGAATTGCCCGAACTGGCCGAGGCCAAGCTCGGCAAGGTCAAGGTCAACAACAACCTGCGGCGCACCCTGCGTACGGCCATTGGCCAGATGACGCTGCTCAGCCAGAAGGATGATGTCCGCCTTGCTGCCGCCCAGTCGATCCTGCGCGACGCGGATCCTGAAAATCTTGAGCTGCTCGACAGCGCCATGGCCGCCGAAACACAGCCCGCCATCGCCCTGGTGATGGCACAGGCCCGCGCCGCCATTATCGTCAAATCGCCCGACGCCACGCTCGCCGACTGGCAGGCCGCCATCCCTGTCCTGCGCGATATCGGTGGCCGGGACGCGCTCAATGTCCTGACCAATGCAAGAGGCAGCGCCCCAACCGAGGTGGTGCCGGCAATTGATGCCGCCATTGAGGGCCTCGCCCGCGACCGGGCCGTCTGGGATGTTGCCCAGAACGTCTGGTTCGGCATTTCGCTTGGTTCAGTGCTGCTGCTGGCCGCCATCGGTCTGGCCATCACCTTTGGCGTGATGGGCGTCATCAACATGGCGCATGGCGAGATGGTCATGCTGGGCGCCTACACCACCTTCGTGGTGCAGGAGATCATCCGGCAGAATTTCCCGGGCCTGTTCGACTGGTCGCTGGCCATCGCCCTGCCGCTGGCCTTCCTGGTTACGGCCCTGATCGGCATCGCCATTGAGCGCGGCGTCATCCGCTTTCTCTATGGTCGACCGCTGGAAACCCTGCTGGCCACCTGGGGACTGTCGCTGATCATCCAGCAGGCCGTGCAGCGCATCTTCACTGCCAATATCCGTGAAGTGGGCAATCCGAGCTGGATGTCCGGCTCGTTCGATCTGGGCGGGCTCGCCATCACCTGGAACCGCTTCTACATCGTCATTTTCGCCGCCATGGTGTTTGCCGCCCTGCTGCTGGTGCTGAAATATACCGCCATTGGCCTGCACATGCGCGCCGTGACGCAGAACCGCCGCATGGCTTCGGCCATGGGCATCCGCACCCCGCTGGTTGACGCCTTGACCTTTGGTCTGGGCTCGGGCGTCGCTGGCCTCGCCGGCGTGGCGCTGAGCCAGATTGGCAATGTTTCACCCAATCTGGGCCAAGGCTACATCATCGACAGTTTCATGGTCGTGGTGTTCGGCGGCGTTGGCAATCTGTGGGGCACCCTGGTCGGCGCGCTGACGCTGGGCATCGCCAACAAGTTCATCGAGCCCTATGCCGGGGCCGTGCTGGGCAAGATCATCATTCTGGTCCTTATCATCCTGTTCATCCAGCGCCGTCCCCGCGGGCTCTTCGCGCTCAAGGGAAGGTCTGTCGAAGCATGATTTTGTCTGACGCCAATGTCGCAGTCGTCCTTCCCACCCCCTTGAGGGGAGGGGAGCCAACGGCCGGAGGTATCAATCCATGCTGACGCAAGCCCTGTTCCGCGCGCTGGACAAGAAGGCCATCTGGCTGGTCTCGATATTGCTGGTCGTCGCCATCGCGGTACCGATGTCCAATCTGGTGCTGCCAGAGGGCCATCCGCTGCACCTGCCCAATTATGCCGTGCCGCTGCTGGGCAAATACCTCATCTTCGCCATGCTCGCTTTGGCGCTCGATCTGGTCTGGGGCTATTGCGGCATTCTCTCACTCGGTCATGGCGCCTTCTTTGCCATTGGCGGCTACGCCATGGGCATGTATCTGATGCGCCAGATCGGCACGCGCGGCGTCTATGCCAATCCCACGCTCCCCGATTTCATGGTGTTCCTGAACTGGAAGGAACTGCCCTGGTACTGGATGGGCATGGACAATTTCTGGTTCGCCATGGCGATGGTCGTGGTTGTGCCCGGCCTGCTCGCCTTCGTCTTCGGCTTCCTGGCCTTCCGCAGCCGCGTCACCGGCGTCTATCTTTCCATTATCACCCAGGCCATGACCTACGCCCTGTTGCTGGCCTTTTTCCGCAACGATATGGGCTTTGGCGGCAATAACGGGCTGACCGACTTCAAGGACATCCTCGGCCAGCCCATCTCGGCCACGACAACCCGTGCCGCGCTGTTCGCCGCTTCGGCCATCGCCCTGGCGCTCGCCGTGCTGGCCTGCTCGATGATTGTCAATTCCAAGCTCGGCAAGGTCATGGTGGCGGTGCGCGACGCCGAAAGCCGGACACGTTTCCTCGGCTATCGCGTCGAATATGTAAAACTGTTCGCCTTCGTCGTCTCGGCCGTGATCGCCGGGATCGCGGGGGCGCTTTACGTGCCGCAGGTTGGCATCATCAACCCAAGCGAATTCGAGCCGGCAAATTCCATCGAGGTGGTGATCTGGACTGCCGTCGGCGGCCGCGGCACGATTGTCGGGCCGATCATCGGCGGCATCCTGGTCAATGTCGGCAAATCCTATTTCACCGGCGCCTTTCCCGAATACTGGCTCTTCGCCCTTGGCGCGCTGTTCGTCGTCACCACCCTGTTCCTGCCCAAGGGCATAGTCGGGCTGATCGGGCAGTACCGTACCGCCACCACCAGGCGCGAACAGCACGACCGCGACGCGCCCACGCCGATACAGGTCGAAGCCGGTGTCGATCCCCAACCCAAGCCGGCGGAGTAAGCCATGACAGCAATGGCGGACAAGACTGGCACCATGCTCTATCTCGATGGCGTCTCGGTTTCCTTTGATGGCTTCAAGGCCATCAACAAGCTGTCGATCATCGTCCACCCTGCCGAAATGCTGGCCATTATCGGCCCCAATGGCGCGGGCAAGACCACGATGATGGACATCATCACCGGCAAGACCCGGCCTGACGACGGCCAGGTGCTGTTCGACGGACGGACCGATCTGACCAAACTGGACGAGGCGGCCATTGCCAATCTGGGCATTGGCCGCAAGTTCCAGAAACCCACCGTGTTTGAGAGCCAGACGGTCTGGGACAATATCGAGATGGCGCTGAAAAAGCCGCGCGGGGTGTTTTCAGCGCTGTTCTACGTCGCAGACCAGGCCGATATTGATCGCATCACCGAAATTCTGGAGACCATCCGCCTGCTGCCCCGCAAGGACGAGCTCGCCGCCGACCTCAGCCACGGCCAGAAGCAATGGCTCGAAATCGGCATGCTGCTGGCGCAGGACCCCAAGCTGCTGCTGGTCGATGAACCCGTCGCTGGCATGACCGACAGTGAAACGGTCGAAACCGCCAAGCTGCTCAGGGAGATCGCCAAGACCCGCTCGGTCGTGGTGGTCGAACACGACATGAGCTTCGTGCGCGAACTGGGCTCGCGCGTCACCTGTCTGGCTGAAGGCGCGGTTCTGGCAGAGGGAACACTGGATCAGGTCAGCGCCAATCCGGTTGTCATCGAAAGGTATCTGGGACGATGAGCACCAGCTACGCAGTCGCTTGCTCCTTGTGGGGCGGGATCAAGGGTGGGAGCGGGTCACCAACACCGTGCTCGTGACTCCCCACCCGACCCCTTCGGGGCCACCCTCCCCACAAGGGGAAGGGAGAAGAAAGAAGGCAAACAATGACCGCCCTCACCATCAATGCGATCGACTTGCACTATGGCGCCGCCCAGGCGCTCAAATCGGTTTCCATCACCTGCAAGCCCGGCCGCATCACGGCCGTTCTCGGCCGCAACGGCGTCGGCAAATCCTCGACGCTGCGCGCCATCACCGGCATTAGCAACATCACGGCCGGTGAGATCCGCTTCGGTGACGAAATGCTGAAGAAGTCGCCGCCCTACAAGCGCGCCCGCATGGGCATTGGCTATGTGCCGCAGGGCCGAGAAATCTTTCCGCTGCTGACGGTGAAGGAAAATCTCGAAACCGGCTATGCCGGTCTGCCCCGTGCCGACAGGACTATTCCACCTTACATCTTCGAGCTTTTCCCCGTGCTCAAATCGATGCTCGGCCGGCGCGGTGGCGACCTCTCGGGTGGCCAGCAGCAGCAATTGGCCATTGCCCGGGCGCTGGTCACCCGACCCAAGGTGCTGGTGCTTGATGAGCCGACCGAAGGCATCCAGCCCTCAATCATCAAGGACATTGGCCGGGCGCTGCAATTTTTGCGCGACGAGAAAGGCATGACCATTCTTCTGGTCGAGCAATTTCTGGATTTCTGCCGCGAAATCGCCGACGATATCTATGTGATGGATCGCGGCGAAATCCAGCATGCGGGACCGGCGAGCGATCTCGACCTGCCCGCAGTACGCCGCCATTTGATGGTTTGATGAACGCTACACTCGCCCTCCAACTGCCAGCAATGATGCAGCGTGCGCGCGGCAATGGCCGCATCGCGACCAAATTGCGCGCGGGTGTCACCGTCATCGATCGCCTCTATCAGGATGGCTGCGCCAAGATCCGCCTGCCGCACACCCATTCTAATGCGCTTGAGGCGGTGCTGATCAACACGGCAGGCGGCCTGACCGGCGGCGACCGGATGGACTGGACCGCTGAGATTGCAGCCGAGGGCAAGGCCGTGCTGACCACCCAGGCCTGCGAGCGCATCTATCGCTCGCTGGGCGATCCGGCCAGCGTGCACACCCGGCTCAGCATCGGCGCCGCGGCTCATCTCGACTGGCTGCCGCAGGAAACCATGCTGTTTGCCAGCAGCCAGCTCAACCGCCGCATCGACATTGATCTGGCCGAAGGCGCCAGCCTGACCGCTGTTGAAGCCATTCTGCTGGGGCGCGATGCCATGGGCGAGCTCGCCCTTGATGCCAAGCTGCGCGACAATTGGCGGGTGCGTCGCAATGGTCGACTGATTCATGCCGAGGCCACGCAGCTGACCGGGACCGGCAGCGAGCGCGGTGCCGCATCGCTGCTCGACGGCGCCTGCGCCTTTGCCACCATCGTGCATATCGCTCCCCTGGCCGAGCGCCGACTCGAAACGGTTCGGGCGCTGCTGCCCACCACGGGTCGCATCGCCGCTAGCGCCATGGGCGAGCGCCTGATTGTCCGGGCGATGGCCGAATCCGGCCTGGCGCTGCGCCGCATGATCGTCCCCATTATTGCCGAACTGTCGGCGGCGGGCAGCCTGCCGCGCCTCTGGCATCTCTAGGAATAGCCACATGAACCTGACGCCGCGCGAAAAAGACAAATTGCTGATCTCGATGGCCGCCATGGTGGCGCGCAAGCGGCTGGAGCGCGGGGTCAAGCTCAACCATCCAGAAGCCATCGCGCTGATCACCGACTTTGTGGTGGAAGGCGCGCGCGACGGCCGCCCGGTGGCCGAATTGATGGAGGCGGGCGCCCATGTCATCAGCCGCGACCAGGTGATGGAGGGGATTGCCGAGATGATCGCCGATATCCAGGTCGAAGCCACTTTCCCCGACGGCACCAAGTTGGTGACCGTGCACGAACCCATTCGGTGAGCCCATGATTCCCGGCGAAATCATCCCAAAATCCGGCGAGATTGAACTCAATGCAGGCGCGACCCAGATTACCCTGGAAGTCGCCAATACCGGCGATCGACCCATTCAGGTCGGCTCGCACTTTCATTTCTACGAGACCAATGCCGGCCTGCGCTTTGATCGCGAAGCGGCACGCGGCATGCGGCTCGATATTGCCGCCGGCACGGCGGTGCGGTTCGAACCGGGCCAGGCGCGCGATGTGAAGCTCGTGCCGCTGGGGGGCGCGCGGATCGTTTACGGTTTCCGCCAGAAGATCATGGGGCCGCTCTAGACCCCAATCGTGCCATCAGCCATTCGACCACTGAGTCAGACGGAGCCTGCCATGCCCGCTCGCATTTCCCGCGCCACCTATGCCGACATGTACGGCCCGACCACCGGCGACCGCGTGCGGCTGGCCGATACGGAGCTGTTCATCGAAGTGGAGAAAGACTTCACCACCTATGGCGAGGAGGTCAAGTTTGGCGGCGGCAAGGTGATCCGCGATGGCATGGGCCAGTCGCAGCGGACGCGGGCCGAAGGGGCGGTGGATACGGTCATCACCAATGCGCTGATCGTGGACGTGACCGGCATCTACAAGGCCGATATCGGGCTGCGCGACGGACGCATCCACGCCATTGGCAAGGCCGGCAATCCCGATACCCAGCCCGGTGTCAGCATTGTCATCGGCCCGTCAACCGAAGTGATCGCGGGCGAAGGCCGCATCGTTACGGCCGGGGCGATGGATGCCCATATCCACTTTATCTGCCCGCAACAGATCGAAGAGGCGCTGATGAGCGGCGTCACCACCATGCTGGGCGGCGGCACCGGCCCGGCGCATGGTACGCTGGCCACGACCTGCACGGGCGCCTGGCATATTGGCCGGATGATCGAGAGTTTCGACGCGTTTCCGATGAATCTGGCGCTGGCGGGCAAGGGCAATGCGTCGCTGCCGGCGCCGCTGGAAGAGATGATTTTGGCGGGGGCATCCTGCCTCAAGCTGCATGAGGATTGGGGCACCACCCCTGCCGCCATCGACAATTGCCTGTCGGTGGCCGACGCCAATGATGTGCAGGTGATGATCCACACCGATACGCTCAACGAAAGCGGGTTTGTCGAGGATACCATCGCCGCCTTCAAGGGCCGCACCATCCACGCCTTCCATACCGAAGGGGCGGGCGGCGGGCATGCCCCCGACATCCTCAAGGTCGCCAGCCTGCCCAATGTCATCCCCTCTTCGACCAATCCGACGCGGCCCTACACGGTCAACACCATTGCCGAGCATCTCGACATGCTGATGGTGTGCCACCATTTGTCGTCGTCAATTCCCGAGGATGTTGCTTTCGCCGAAAGCCGGATCCGCAAGGAAACCATCGCGGCCGAGGACATCCTGCACGATATCGGCGCACTCTCGATCATCTCATCGGACAGCCAGGCGATGGGCCGGGTCGGGGAGGTGTTGATCCGCTGCTGGCAGACCGCCGACAAAATGAAAAAGCAGCGCGGCAAACTGGCCGGCGAAACCGGCGACAACGATAACTTCCGGGTCAAGCGCTACCTTGCCAAGTACACCATCAACCCGGCGATTGCCCATGGCATGAGCGCCCATATCGGCTCGGTGGAAGTGGGCAAGCGGGCTGATCTGGTGCTGTGGAGCCCGGCCTTTTTCGGCGTGAAGCCGGAACTTGTGTTGCTGGGTGGCTCGATCGCGGCGGCCCCGATGGGCGACCCCAATGCGTCGATCCCCACGCCGCAACCCATGCATTACCGGCCGATGTTCGGGGCCTATGGCAAGCTGCGCACCAGCTCGTCGGTGACCTTTGTTTCGCAGGCGGCGCTCGACGATGGGCTGCGCGGAAAGCTGGGCGTCGACAAGCAGATGGTGGCCGTTGCCAATACGCGCGGCGGCATCGGCAAGGCGGCGATGATCCACAATTCGGCGACGCCGCAGATCGATGTCGACCCGGAAACCTATGAAGTGCACGCCGATGGCGAATTGCTGACCTGCGCGCCGGCAACCGTGCTGCCGATGGCGCAGCGCTATTTCCTGTTCTAGAACCAGACCACTCCGAAAAGGCAAAGCCATGCTGCGCGCCGTCTCCCACCTGCCTGCCGGCCACAACCAGGGCACGCCATTCGATGGTGTCGAGCTTGAGCACGACGCGCGGCGGCTGCGGCGCAAGCTGCTGACCCTGCGCGGTGGTGGTGAGGTGATGGTGGATTTTCTCCAGACCATAACGCTCGAACACGAGGGCGCCCTGCAGCTCGATGATGGGCGGCTGGTGGCGGTCATTGCAGCGCCCGAACAGCTCTATGCTGTGCACGGGCGCGATAGTGGACATCTGGTCCGGCTGGCCTGGCATATCGGCAATCGCCACACTGCAGCGCAGCTTGAGGCCGATCGCATCCTGATCAAAGCCGACCATGTACTCAAGCCGATGCTGGAGGGGCTGGGCGCGCGGATCACCGCCGTGCGCGAACCATTTTTTGCCGAGCATGGCGCCTATCATAGCCATGAAACGCCCGGCCACGCCCTGTTGGCGCGATGACTGCGACGGGCGACCTGCAGAAGCTGCTGACCTGGCTGTCACCAGCGTTTCCGGTGGGCGCGTTCGCCTGGTCGGCGGGACTGGAGACGGCCATTGTGACGCGCGCGGTGCGGGATCGCGTCACAACGCAGGACTGGATCGCTGGCAATCTGGCACATGGTGGCATGCGCACCGATGCCATCCTGCTCGCCCATGCGCATCGCTGGGCGGACAACGCGCCGGCCCTGCGCGACCTGGCTGAGTTGTGTCTGGCATTGACCCCGGCGCGCGAGCGCCATGACGAGGCGGTCACCACCGGCGAGGCATTTGCCATGGCGGCCAAGGCCTGGCCAGCGCCGGTCTATGGGCTGCTGCCGCAGCCCTGCCCCTATCCGGTCGCTGTTGGCGCCGTGGCCGGGGCGCACGGGATCGCGCTGGAGGCAAGCCTGACCGCGTTCCTGACTGCGCTGGTGCATGGGCAGGTGTCGGTGGCGGTACGGCTGGTGCCGATTGGCCAGAACGATGGCCTGGCCATCATGGCAGCGCTGGAGCCTGCCATCGCGCTGGTCGTGGGGCAGGCGCAGTCCGCCAGCCTCGACGATATTGGCAGCATGGCCTACGCCACCGACATTGCGCAAATGGCGCATGAGACTTTGCCGACGCGGATTTTCCGCTCATGATCGACACCAATTACCCATCCATCACGCATGCGAGGTTGCTATGAAATCCCCCAATGGACCGCTGCGCATCGGTATTGGCGGCCCGGTAGGCTCGGGCAAGACCACGCTGTGCGAAATGCTGCTCAAGGCGATGCGCGACCGCTATTCGATGGCCGTGGTGACCAACGATATCTACACCAAGGAAGACGCGCTGATCCTGGCGCGCGCGCAGGCGATCTCGGAGGACCGCATTGTCGGGGTGGAAACCGGCGGCTGTCCGCATACCGCCATTCGCGAGGATGCCTCGCTGAACCTGGCGGCGATTGCCGGCCTCAACCGCAGCTTTCCCGATCTCGACATCATCCTGATCGAAAGCGGCGGCGATAATCTGGCGGCGACATTTTCGCCCGATCTGGCCGATATGACGCTCTATGTCATCTCCGTGGCGCAAGGCGAAAAGATCCCGCGCAAGGGCGGACCGGCCATCGCCCGCTCGGACCTGCTGGTGATCACCCATACCGATCTGGCCCCCCATGTGGGCGCCAGCCTGGCGGTGATGGAAAGCGATACGCAAAAGGTGCGCGCGGGGCGCCCCTATGTGTTTACCGATCTGCTGCGGCGCGACAGCCTCGAGGTGATCATCGCCTTTATCGAGAAAGCCGGCGGCTTGAGCAGCACCCAGGCCGCTCAATAGGTCATAGCACGCCGGTCAGCAGCCCCACGCCGGCCATGGCAGCGAGGCCACCGGCAGTGCGCGACGCCATCGCGCCATAGCGCCTGCTGAGCCGGCCAAGCAGGGAGCCGGCAAGAATGCCACCGGCGTGCAGCAGCGCCGTGGCAATGAGGAAGCCAGCACCATAGGCCAGGCCGGTTGCCTGCACCGGCATTTCACCCCCATGCGCGTGGCCATGAAATATCGCGAACAACCCCACCAGTCCCATGGCTGCCGCCACCGGCGCGTTGATACCAAGTGCCACCACCAGACCGAGCACGACCACCGACAGGGCAATGCCCAGTTCCACCGAGGGGACCGGGATGCCGGCGGCTCCCAGCGCACCGCCCAGAGCCATAACCAGCATGAAGCTGCCCGGCACCAGCCAAAGTGCACGACCGCCCTGCCGGAAGGCCAGCATGCCCACCAGCAGCATGGCAAGGATGTGATCCAGCCCCGACATCGGGTGAACCATGCCGTGGATGAAACCGGCGCTGCCATCTCCCGAATGGGCGAAGGCTGCCGTGGGCATGATGGCCAGCGCCACGCCAATGATCGAAATTCTCAACAGTCTGGCCGCCATTCCTGCACTCCATTTATTGCTCGCGGCGAGCAACGCCCTACCGTCGGCATGTCCCGCGCAACAGCAGTTTGCTGGATATAACGGCAATTTGTCAAATTGCCTTCATATTGGTCACTATGCCTGTTTTATTCCCGGACCGACGGCGCCTTGCCACGGCAAAGTCCGTGCAGGCAGAAAGTGATGGCCGGCCCGGCCCGCGTCCAGTCGGTTTGCTGAACTTGCCTAAATCTATACTGGTAAAGTTCCGCTGCAACCCAGTTGCGGCGGGCAGCGGAATGTGCGTTTACACTCGGTTTTCCCACCGCTACTGTATGATCTACCCCTACGTAAAGCACGGGCCAGCGCTTAAGGAGTAGTATTCTTTTAATACTGGAGACGCCGCTACCTTCACGCTGGGCATCGGAAGTCATTCGATCGACATCTGGCCCAGCAAGGATGGACAGGCCCGTTCTTGGTGCTGCAAGGAATTTCAATGCGACCCGCCACAGATAAACTGCCTTGGCGCCCGGCAACCTGGCGGAACACCCCTCAGTCGAATAGTGGATGGCAGGACAATTGCACAAACTCGTCGCCCTGATGCCGATGCGGCATTCCTCCGAACGTATCAAAGGCAAGAACTATCGGTCGTTTGGCGATGGCCGCCCGCTGTTCCAGCACATGCTGGACGTGCTGGTGAGCACGGATGGCATAGACCAGGTCGTTATCAATACCGACTCGCCGGTGGTCATGGAGATCTGCCAGCGCGACTATCCGCAGGTCATTGTGCTGGAGCGGCCCGAGCATCTGCGCGCCGGCACCACACCCATGAACAATGTGCTGATGCACGATGTCAGCATCGTCGACAGCGAGTTCTACCTGCAGACGCACTCGACCAATCCGCTGCTGTCGGCTGAAACGTTGAAGCGCGCCGTCGACACCTTCTTCGAGCATTACCCGATCAACGATTCATTGTTTTCGGTAACCCGTCTGCAGACACGGCTGTGGGATCAACTGGCGCGGGCGATCAACCACAACCCCGCTATCCTGCTGCGCACGCAGGATCTGCCGCCGATCTTCAACGAGAATTCGTGCCTCTATATCTTCGAAAAACGCACCCTGCTGGAGCGCCAGAACCGCATCGGCAATCGGCCGTTCATGCTGGAAATGGACCCGTTCGAGGCGCAAGACATCGACGAAGAAATCAACTTCCACGTCGCCGAGGCGATCTTTCGTTCTACCCGGATGAAGGGGTAGGCGATGAAAAAGCTCCTGGTCACGTGCGGGCACCTGCAGCGCCATATCGGCCGCTATGACGCGGAACTACGATCCCATGGCATCGAGCCCTGGGTGCCGACCCTTGCGGGGCAGCAGTTCGACGCCGCCGAAATGGCCGCGATGCTGCCCGAAGCTGACGCCGCCATTGCCGGCGATGACGACCTCAGTGGCCCGGTGCTGGAAGCGGGTGTCCGGGGGCGCCTGCGCGGTCTGGTCCGCTGGGGTATCGGCACGGACAATGTCGACAAGCCGGTGGCGACACGCCTCGGTCTGCCGGTGTTCAACACGCCGGGAATGTTCTCGAACGAAGTGGCGGACCTGGCCTTCGGTCACGTGCTCAACCTCGCCCGGCACATCCACAAGATGGACCGCGAGGTGCGGGCGGGGCGATGGACGCGTTATGAGGGGACCTCGCTGGCCGGCAAGACGCTGGGCGTCGTCGGGCTCGGGGGCATCGGCCGCGAAATCTGCCGCCGCGGCGCGGCGTTTGGCCTGCGTGTGACCGGATCGGATGTGGTGCCGATTGATCCGGCATTGCTCGCCGCGGTGGGCGCTGTGCAGCAGCCGTTCGAGACCGTGATAGGGCAGGCCGATATCATCATCGTGGCGTGCAACCTGACGGCGGAAAATACCCATCTGTTCAACGCCGAGGCCTTCGCACGGATGCGGCGGGGCGTGATGTTCGTCAATGTGGCCCGCGGGCCGATCGTGGCGGAAACCGCGCTGATCGCGGCGCTGCAATCGGGGCAGGTCGGTTCGGCCGGGCTCGACGTCTTCGAGGTGGAGCCCCTGCCCGCCGACAGCCCGTTGCGCGGCTTCGACAATTGCCTGTTTGGCACCCATTCGGGCTCGAGCACGGGTGAGGCTATCGAGCGGACCAACCGGATCAGCGTCGATATCGCCATGGCCATGCTCGGCATTGGCGCCGACCGGCTGGCCGGGTGGAACCGGGTGGCCTGACAGCCAAGTTATCCCCGGCCCTGGGCGCGCGCTTATGCTGGCTCGCATTGTCACTGATGCTGCGAGGGCCGCGATGCCAGACCGATTTGCCGACCATGCCCAGGGGCTGACCGCCCCTGCCGACCACGCCTTTGCCATCACGCCCCATGACGGCGCCGATCTGGACGAGGTCACGCGGGCGCTCTATGTGGGGAGCGGGGGAAACCTCGCCATTGTCTTTGCCGGCGGCAGCGAAGCCAGCCTGCTCAATGTGCAATCGGGCACGGTGCTGCCGGTCCGCTGCCGCCGCATCAAGGCCACCGGCACCACGGCCACCGATCTGGTGGGGTTGCTCTGATGCTGGGCAGCGCCATCAGCCTGGCCTCAGCCCGCGCTCCGATTGCGCCCTGGTGGCCCGCCGGGGCTCGCTACGCCGCCGATTTCACGCGCGGGCTCTATATGCGCGACGGCCAGCTCATCCCGGCGAGCCAGGCCTTCTCGTTCACCCGCGCCAGCAGCAAGATTGCCCAGGGGCGGGATGGCCGCTGGACCAGTTTCGGCGTCGATGTCCCGTGCATTACCGAGCGCGGCATCCTGCTCGAGCCGGAGCGCCAGAACACGGCGCTCAATTCGAGCTGGTTCGAACATTGGGGCCTGGTCCGGGCGGCGGTAACCCCGAACGGACGGCTGGGCATTGACGGAACGATGAGCGCCGATCTCATCACCGCGAGCTCCAGCAACATCAACGGCGCCTTCGCCGGCGCCAGCAGCCAGACCGTGGTGCCGGGCCTGCCCTACACCTTCTCGATGATCGTGGAGCGGGCAAACTCGGACTGGGTGGCGCTGATGGCCACGACCGCCGATTTTTTGCACCGGCAGACCGTATGGTTCAACCTGGCCACGGGGGCGGTGGGAAGCACGAGCGGCGTGGGGAGCGAGATCGTGCTCGCGGGAGCGGCGACGATTGAGGTGCTGGGGGCGGCGCAGTATCAGGTGGGGATGACGGTGAGCACCAGCGCAACGATCACGCCCGCGTTTCGACTTTACCTGTGTGATGGCAATGGCGCACTTGCAGTTAGCTTGGGTACCAACGTTTGGGCATTGCATGGGCAAGTTGAGGCCGGCGAGGTGGCAAGTTCTCCAATAATCACATTCGCAGACGTTCACGTACGTGCAGTAGACGTTTTGCTGTTGCAGGTGCCGACGAGCGCAGAGTTTGCCTCGTTGACCTTTGAGGATGGGCCAATTGAAGTCATCGATGGTACACAGCCCTATGAGGTGCCGACCTCCGTCCGACTTTGCCAGGCTTGGTGCACCTAGAATGGGCCGGGCCTAACAGCAACGGCTCTGGGGCCGACGAGCGCCGCGATTACATAGGAAGTCATCAATCCTCCGGCGTACGCCATCGCATAGCCCGTGACGGGCAAGTGGGGGACTAAAACCAAGGCCAGCAAAGCGGTCACACAAAGCGAGACTATAACAGACAAAATCGCAACCCATTCTCCGCCGCGCAAAAGTACTATCTGTCCGTACGCGCCAAATATGCTAATCAGACCGTATGTTGCAATCAGGACCTGCGCCCCTAGAACAGCTTCTTTAAAATCTGATCCAAACAGCATGTAGATTACCGGAGGGACCAGAATAATACCAATCCCTGCCACAGGGAGCCCGATTAGTCCGATACGTGATGACTGCCGAGCCACTTGCTGAACTTCACTTAGACTGCCTCTTCCTATTCTGGGGGAGTAGTACATAGCGAGACTACCGACACCTAGCTGCATCACCATCCCGAAGACCAGTGAAACTCGCACTACGCCAGCCGTCTCTACAGAGGACATAACTCCTGCAAGCAAGAGTGGCGTTTGGTTGAGAAGAATGTTTAACGCCCCTACGATGAAAAAGCGGAACCGCTCCGCAACACGCGGGCGACTAATTTGAACTCTTCTCCAAAAGTAAGGCGGCAGCCTGGCCTTGGCTCCGAATGTCAGCGCGGCCGCAGTGCTGAGAACCATCGCGGCTGCGTATAAAGTTGCCAACGGTGCGATCGTTAACCCCGTCATCGCAGCAATGACGAGAACGACGATATATATAGACTGCCGCATCCCTCCGGCTACGAACTCCGCCGTCACAAACCATCGCCGGGATCTCAGAGTTTCGCTCAACAAGAGTTCAAAAGCGAAGCCCATGCCGATGGGAGCAACCAGAACATATAGCCACTTGTCTGGATATGCCCGGACGGCCAAGGCCAACATCACAAGAACGAGCAGGACGGCTAATCCTCTAGCGGCGATGTCAATCGCCGTAGCTCCGAGAGCTCGCCGAACGCGCAGACGAGACCCCATAAGAAAAGTCCGACTGTGCTTACGAACATATATCGTCGAGCCAAAATCCAACACCGCCGCTACAAATGTAGCCGCGGCCAGAAGCAGAGATATAGTTCCGAAGTCAGATAGGGTAAGCACGCGCGAAGCAATGATGGTCGACGACATGACCAACAACGCTCCGGCCACCTTCCCACCAACCATCGATATCAGTGCCACAATAGGAGGCATGGCTAGCGATAATTATAGTACAAATTTGTAGCGAGACGCCGAACGGCGCTGAAAGCGCGGTGAGGCAGAGGCACACCCAAGATCGTTCTCTGGATACTCCACGCCTCGCTTATCCTCGACCATAGATTTCGATTGCTGACACTGGCGGTGTTGTTTGAAAATCTTGACACAACACGATCCCATAAAAGCGTTCGGGCAGTTTCCTCTAATTGCATCTCCGCCATCACGGCATAGTCTGCCGAGATCTTGTACCGCTCGTAGGGGTAACGGTGCCTCTGATGCGCTGCAAGGCTGAAAAATACCGATTGGTGTAGCGTGGGCTGGCCATGCCAGATGTACTCTAGGTTCCGAACGCGTCTCAAGAACACGCTTCCATTCTGGAACTCAATTAATGTGTGGCCATAGACTATTGTAGGCGCCTGCTGGCTCATAGAAAGAAGCTGAGCAAAATCAGCCAAGACGTGTGCATCCGCCAGTCCGTCCCCAGAGTTTATGAAGATGACATACTGACCGTGGGCTCTGGCTATTCCCTTGTTCATGGCGTCATAGAGACCGCAGTCGGGCTCCGATAACAAGTTGATGCAAGGCAGGGCTTCGCCATTTCTGCGAATAATGTCCACCGTTTCGTCTGTTGAAGCTCCGTCCACCACCACCAGCTCAAACTCACGGAACTCCTGTTGAGCTAAGGTGTCTAGCGTATCTTGAATGGTTTCAGCAGCATTGAATGTGACCGTTATAACGGTCACTAACGGCCCCGGAGCCTGCAATGCGGCGGCCCCTTTTCCTAAATCACGCATCATGACGTTCTTTCAAGGTGGCCAGCACGGAGTTACTGCTGGAAGCAACAGCTGATGGCCTTGAACAAACTACGAAGAAAACAATGATATAAAGAGGTATAGAAAACCCATGCATGAAGAGCGGGCTTAGTAGCGGCACGACCATTATGAATGCGCATATGTAGGTGGCGGCAAACTGCCCAAGACCGTCGGATCTATTTGCGGCCATTCGCCATACGCCTCCGAGGAGTGCAAACATAGCGAAACCAAATACTGGCGCACCTAAGCTGCCGAAATCGATGAACCAGTCTCGGTAGGAGGAGGCCCAAGGATTCGTACTGGGGCCGCGCAAACTCCAAAACTCAGTAATACCCGCTCGCACCGAAATCCAGTCCGTAAGACCAAACAGGTCCAAGATACTAAAATTATATGCCCCGAACGCATAAAGGCAGCGACAAGATTCATGCTCCCGCATAAACCTCTCAAAGAAGGTCAGTGTTGATGAAAAATAGCTAGCACTCGCCGCAATAATACCAGCAACACCCCCCGACCGATCACTCAAATTCAAAAGAAACGCAGATGGAAATTCTCCCGCAATATTTCTGTAATAATACGGAAATCTATCCGCAAGATCCGGAACCCTTTCAATAAAATATACATATAGAAAGTAATACAATCCTACCGCAGATAGAATTATAAACACAGAGAACATAAGATAATTTCTTTGGATGTTTCCGGCAACTGATCCGCTATGTTTTTGTAGCGACGCAAGAATTACAACAAACGAATAAAAGATAATTGCAGTTCTCGATGCATCGGAAAGAGCCAAAACCATGATGAGACAGAATGCCAGTAACGACCCGAAGTAGGCCAGGGATCTTGAACGCATCACGCTCCATGAAAGCGCAAATGGTATAGCGACATAGCTCGCAAGGTACACCAATGCGTCTAAAGCGGTAGCCGCTCCAAAACTCTCCCAGTGTTCGGCCCGGATTTCGGAAACGCTGGACGAAAGCAGCCTAGAAACATCGACAAAAAATTGCCCGGTACCCAGGTAGAGCAATATAAACGGGAGCGCGAAAAGGAAAAACAAGCGGCCCGATTGTAGTGCTGAAAGGCCTATGTTGACGCGCGTAAATTTTATTCTGGAACCCAAAGTCCACCCCAATATACTCGCACCAGCGGCCAAAAAATAGAATGTGAACCACCAATATTGAATAGCGGGATCGCGCTGAGATAGAGGCAATAGCCACAAGAGGCTGATGGCGAGTAGCACGCGGCGGTAAAGTACTATTGGGTCCCAAATGCCTTGGCGATGAATTCCAGACGTCGCGTGACGCGTTGCAGCCCAGAATACAGCGAGACAAAGCAAGTAAATTGGCATTCAGCAGCGGCCCTTTATAGTGCCGGGTTCAGCGGATGAGCTTCAGTATCTGAATCAGTGTTTGGCCATCTTTAAGTCTGCGCTGGCGGGTCATCTCAGTAACCTTATCCAGCGCGACATTCACCGCTACCACCGATAATCCTCCGAACATTAAAAACAGAGCTAGTAGGAGTGGGAGAAGTCGGTCATCGCTTACGATTTGTAGGAGTAGCCAAAAAGAACCAATGGCGAAGGCCGCTACACCGAAAGGAACTAGGAACTTGCGCAGCCTCCCGTTAAGCAAAAATTCCGCCAGGGGGCGTTTACCGACAACAATTGGTATGTCCATAGCCTCAGACTCGGTTGGAGTGAGTGGAGGTTCAGATGCCTCGGTCGAAAACCCGCCGATTTTAGGAAATACCATGAGTTTGCCGCCGACGGTGCCATCATAGATGTTACGGCCACCTACCCGGAACACCTCGCGTGCTACTGCGAAGTTTAGTTCAGACTCGACCAGATCAGGAAATTGCCAAATTACATTTTTTCCGAAGTAGCTTGGATCAAAATGATTGATATCGGGACCTTTGGCTGCCGACTCTAGGTGAGGCCGTCCCGAAGATGCAAAATTATGGTCCACGCCAAGCAGAACAACCTCAGAAAAACCAAGATGATACGCAAACTGCAAAGCGCAGTATGTTACTGTGGCTCCAGTGTACCAAGTATGATTTGATAGGTCGGTGTTGAAGCCGATGCCAGCCGCCGATTGCATAAATACCGTGCTGGAATCGGGTTCTATTGACGCGGCCGCCTTGCTGCTCAGCAGCTTCAGGCCGGGCTGTTGGACGATCTCTTTTCCGAACTGCCGTAGCACGTGATCATTGACGCAACATATTGCACTGGTGGCATATCCCATATCTGGGAATTTGAGATATATTCGGTTGAGGCCAATCGTAAATTCGTTCTTTAGATTGTCCAATCGGGTCTTGTTTAAGCTAGGGCCATTTCCCAAAATGAAGCATTGGCGCCCTTGGTAGCGTCCGGCTAGTTCAGCAAGATTTTGCATTGATGGCTCGCTACTGGAGAAGGCAGTTGTCACGGTCTGATCAATTGAAACCACGATCTGTTCCTAGCTCTTATATTCGATGTTGGCCGTGAGCGTCGAAGGTGTCCCGTTCGAGCTGACTGCGGCACTGTCGGGTTGCGTTTCTGCGGGATAGTAAAACCGCTCCCGCAGCGCCCCGTCCACCGCGCCCGGGGCGGCGTGGCCGCGCCAGGTGCCGTAGAACTGGTTGAAGCGGAACAGGGCGATCTCGGCCCATTGCTGGCGCAGCTGGCGCTGGCGGGCGGCGGCCTTGAGGTCGGACACGATATTGGACGTGGTCAGGCCGACGAAATCGGCCAGGCCGAAGCGGATCGAGGGTTCGATCTGGCGCAGGGCCATGGCCTCGCGGCGGTAGCGGTTGCGGATGCGCGACCAGGTCTCTTCATGCACATGGGCAATAGCGGCTTCGGCGACATAGGCGATATGGCCACCCTGCTGGCGGGCCAGCCGGGCCCAGGCCAGATCCTCCAGCCCGGTCAGCACCTCGTCATAGCGCCGCTCCTGCCAGCCCTGACGGCGGATGGCGCAATTGGCGTTGTTGCAGAAATTGTGCGGCTGGCGGCGCGTGGAAACGGCGGGAAACCAGGCCTCGAACACCTGATGCTCGGAAAACCTCGTGCACTCATTGCCAACCTGGCGCCCATAGGACAGCGCCACCTGCGGATCGGCCAATGGCGCCACCAGGTGTTCGAGCCAATCCTTGCGCAGCGGATAGACATGGGCGCTGGCGAACACCAGGATATCGCCGCTTGCCGCCGCGCAGCCCCGGTTCAGCGCCCGCCCGAAGGAGAACTCCTCCTTGGCGATATGCACGATGCGGGCGCCGCCACGCTCGGCAAGGGCAACCGTGTGATCGGTCGAGCCGGAATCCACCAGGATCACCTCGACATCGTCCAGCGTCTGCGAGCGGATGCCGGTCAGCAGCTTGGCGATGTGCTTTTCTTCGTTGTAGGAGCGGATGACAACAGAAACGGCCGGCATGGATCAGGCTCCCCGCGCGTCGCGGGCCGGCGCAGCGGCCATGGCCCGGTTTTCAAACAGCAGATCGGCCTGGGTCGGGCCATAGCTGGGCGATTGCACCACATTATAGACGCCGCGCAGCGCAAAACCGGCGTCATCGAGCATGCGGATCAGTTCACCGGCCAGCGGCTGACCGGCGTAGAGTTCGACAAAGGCCACCTCGGCATAGACATGGCGAATGGCGCCATAGAGACCGCTGGCGCCGGTAATCACCCGGGCCTCGGCGCCCTGTACGTCGATCTTAAGCAGGGTGGTGCCCTGCAGCGTTTCGGGCTGCAGCACCTCATCGAGGCGGCGCAGCTGCACGGTCTGCGTGCTGGCTTCGGCGACGCTGAAGGCCCTGGTCTGGCCGGCGCCAATGGGCAGAAGCGACGAGCTGTCCGGCCGATCGGCGACGTGGAAGGTCGCTTCGCCGGCCGCCTCGGCCAGGGCAAAGCGATGCAACGTCACCCGGCTGTCGCTGCCCAGATTGCGCACGAACAGGTCGGCTTCGCTTGCCAGCGGTTCGAAGGACACGACGCGGCTGGCGCCGGCGGCGAGGGCGGCCAGGGCGAACTGGCCCTTATTGCCCCCCACATCGATCACCGTATCGGGCCGGATGCGCTGCAGCATCTGCATATGCTCGACGGCCGCAGCGGTGCGCGTCGCGATCAAGGCCGGCCAGGTCGCGGGATAAAGGGCCAGGGCCCCGAGTTTGGCAAGGCGGCTCATAGGTCGGCCTCGGCGCGCTTCTGAATATAGATCATCAGAACGGCCCCCATGGGCGACGGAGTGAGCCAGAACATGAGCTGCGCCAGGCGCCACATGAACACCGACTTGCCAAAATAGGCGGGCTCGTTGGTGTGGCAGTGAATGTAGACCTTCCAATGCCCGGGATCGAAATGACGCTCGATGTCCCGCCGTGTATTGAGCAGATAGTGCGTGGGAAACACGTCCTTCTGTTCGCGATCGGGCTGGGCCCACCCAAGCACGAGATCGTGCAGCCTTTCCGGTATCAAGCGTGCGGCGACGCTGATGTATCCCCACTTGTTCGGCGTTCTGGCGCAAAACCAGCCGCCGGGTTTGAGCACACGGTGAACCTCGCGGCTAAAGGCAGCCGGATCGGGGATGTGTTCCAGGGTCCAGTCGGCGAAGGCGACATCGACGCTGGCATCGGGCAGAGGGAACTTGTTGTCCTTGATCAGATGGGCCTCATCGAGGGCCGGATTGGTCAGGACGACCTCGTCGACGTCCAGCCCGATCATCCTGGCGACCCGTCCCTTGAAGCCGATGAGGTGGCGACGGTAGGCAGAGGGGTCCTCGATATGGTTCTGGCCGCGGCCGGCGCCGATGTCGAGCACGGTATCGGTCGGCTGCACCAGCGCATTCACCCGCTGGTAAAAATGCACGATGCCATCGACGCGGCTGAAGCCACCGACGTCAACTTCGGGGTAGATGATCTGCATGATGCCGCGGGGCCCGGCGGCATCCCGCTCAGTGGTCTGGTCCTTGGTCGCCATGGCTTGAGCCTGGTGTGTCTGGGTCATCACGCGCTCCGGAACTCGGTCGCGAGCCCTGTCAATGCATGCAGGGCACGGTCGAAATTGGCGAAGATGGATGCCGGGCTCCATCGTTCCAGGGCCCGGGCATAGGCGGCTTGGGAGAATTCATGCCGCAGATCGGCGTCGTTGAGCAATTGCTCGATGGCAGCGGCAAACTGCTCGGCATCCTGGGGCGGGGTGGCGATGCCGCAACCATCGATCTCAATTGCCAGGTCGGAGCCGGGAGCGGCAGTGGCAATCACCGGACGGCCCGAGGCCAACATATTGGTGAGCTTTGAGGGCAGGACGGCGCCTGCCGCGCCGGCAAGCTGAGGCAGCAGGTGCACCGTGGCCAGCGCGAGCAGCTCGTTCAGTTCCGAATGCGGCTCAAGGCCATGAAACTGCAGATTGGTCAGGCCCGCAGCCTGTGTCTCGAGGTTGGCCCGGCTGGTCCCGTCGCCGCAGATGACAAAGGTCAGGTCGGTCCGATGCGCCAACCGCCGAGCCGCTTGCACGATAATCTCCAGCCCCTGCTTGTTGGCGATATTGCCGGAGTAAAGCGCAACATAGGGGGTGGTGATACCCCAGCGTTGGCGAAAGGCCGATGGTCGACGTAGCGGCGCAATATTGCCCAGATCGGCCCAGTTGCGGAATTCAAAGATGCGGTCGGCCGCTACACCCTTGTGGTGAAGCTTGCGGCACATCTGCGGGGAAATCGTGCTGACCGTGTCGAAGCTGCCCAAAATGCCGCGCTCGACGGCCCGGGCCAGGCGGACGAGTGAACCGGAGCCGGAAACCAGCCCGGTACCAATGGCGGCGTCGATCTCGAAGTCCTGAATATGCAGCCATGCCTTGGCCCCGCACAGCCGCGCTGCGATGCGTGCAACCGGCGCGGCAGCCAGCGCTGGCGCCACCGCAACAACGATGTCGGGGCGTCTGGTGAGCGCGGCCCAGAGGGTCGGGAACAAGCTGGTCAGGGCAAAGCTCAGATAGTGCAGGATGCGGCGTGCTGCACCTGGCCGGGAGGGTACATAGTGCGGGCAACGCGTGATGCGCACGCCGTTTTCCACGGTTGCGCTGTACCAGAAGCGGGAATAGCCCGGCCGGACGCGCCACTCCGGATAATAAGGCTGGCCGGCCACAACCTCGACCTGATGACCACGCTCAGTCAGAATCTCGGCCATCCCGGCGGTGTAGACCGCGATGCCGACACGCTCCGGCGCGTAGTTGAGTCCGAGAATGAGGACCTTCACGGGACTGGTTCCTCGGCCAGGTTTTCGAGAAACCACTGATACGTCGCGGCCAGACCCTGCCGCAGGCCGATGCGCGGCTGCCAGCCGAGGGCACGGAGCTTGTCGGCGCTCATCAGTTTGCGCGGCGTACCGTTCTTCTTGCTCAGGTCGTGGACGATCTCGCCTTGGAAGCCCACCACATCGCAGACCATCTCGGTCAGGGCCAGAATGGTCAGATCCTCGCCCGAGCCGACATTGACATGTTCGTCGCCGGAATAGGTCTTGAGCAGAAAGACCAGTGCGTCCGCACAATCGTCGGCGTGCAGGAATTCGCGCCGCGGCGTGCCAGTGCCCCAGACGACGAGCTGGCGATCCCCGTGCAATTTGGCTTCATGAGCCTTGCGCATCAACGCCGGCACGACGTGGCTTGAGTGAAGATCAAAATTGTCGCCCGGCCCATAGAGATTGGTGGGCATGGCCGATATGTAGTCGCGCCCATATTGGCGCCGATACGCCTGGGCCAGCTTGATGCCGGCGATCTTGGCAATGGCGTACCATTCGTTGGTTTCTTCGAGCGGGCCTGTGAGCAGGGCGCTCTCCTGGATCGGCTGCGGCGCAAGCTTTGGATAGATGCAACTCGATCCCAGAAACAGGAGGCGCCCGACATCATTGGCATGAGCGGCAGCCACGATATTGGCCTCCATCATGAGATTGTCGTACAGGAAATCGGCCGGATAGGTCTCGTTGGCGAGAATGCCGCCGACCTTGGCCGCTGCCATGACGATCGCATCGGGCCGCGTATCGCGCAGGAAGACTTCCACTTCGGCCTGGCGTTTGAGGTCGACAGCGTCGCGCCCAGCCGTGATCACCGTACAGTCTTCACGGGCCAGACGCCGCACGACGGCACTGCCAACCATGCCCCGGTGACCGGCGACCCAGACCGACTTGCCCGCGAGGTCATACATCGATCAGGCTTCCTTCATCACGGCGTCGGTCTGCATGACCTCAAGGTCGGCCTGAACCATTTCGCGTGCCAGATCACGGATCGGGGTCGTATGGACCCAGCCCAGCTTTTCCCTGGCCTTGGTCGGATCGCCCAGCAGCAATTCCACCTCGGTGGGACGGAAATAGCGTGGATCCACGGCGACCAGCTCCCGGCCGGTTGCCGCATCGACGCCCTTTTCCGCGATCCCGGTGCCGCGCCATTCCAGCGTGACGCCGATCTCCTCAAAGGCCCATTGCACGAAATCGCGGACGGCAGTGGTGACGCCGGTGGCCAGCACATAGTCGTCGGCAACGTCCTGCTGCAGCATGCGCCACATGCCTTCCACATATTCCCTGGCATGGCCCCAGTCGCGCTTGGCGTCGAGATTGCCGAGATAGAGCCGTTCCTGCTTGCCCAGCTTGATGGCCGCGACGGCGCGGGTGATCTTGCGCGTAACGAAGGTCTCGCCGCGCAGGGGGCTCTCATGGTTGAAGAGGATGCCGTTGCTGGCATGCATGCCATAGGCCTCGCGGTAGTTTACCACGATCCAGTAGGCATAGAGCTTGGCAGCGGCATAGGGCGAGCGCGGATAAAACGGCGTGGTTTCGCGCTGCGGCGTTTCCTGCACCAGGCCGTACAGTTCGGAGGTCGAGGCCTGATAGAAGCGGGACTTTTTCTCGAGGCCCAGTATGCGGATCGCCTCCAACAGGCGCAGCGTGCCGATGCCATCAGCATTGGCAGTATATTCGGGGGTTTCGAACGACACCTGAACGTGGCTCTGGGCTGCCAGATTGTAGATCTCATCGGGCTGCGTTTCCTGAACGACGCGAATGAGATTGGTCGAGTCGATCATGTCGCCATAGTGCAGAACAAGCCGGGGGTCGGTTTCGTGCGGGTCCTGGTAGATATCTTCGATGCGGCCGGTGTTGAATGAAGACGACCGACGCTTGATGCCGTGGACGATATACCCCTTGTCCAGCAGAAGCCGCGAAAGATAGGCGCCGTCCTGGCCAGTGATGCCGGTAACCAAAGCTACTTTTCTCAAGGTCATTCAGTTCTTATCCAACAAACATTTATGACAATATGATGGAACTGCGCAATGTACCTCGTCCACTGTAGAGTGACGAAAGCCTGTTCGATCAATACACTAAAACTGCGAGCGAGCGGAGGGTATAATTGCATTGGTGGCTTGCGCCATCGTCACGTATCATGGCTGTGGTGTCGTTTCCGGCAGGTTGGGTTCTGCGGCGGTGATGGCATTGTCCAATCTTCGCCTGCATTTGACCCGGCGCCGCATGCAGGAAACCCGCCACGGTCATGATTGTCGGTCGGGGTTGTGAAAGTCCTGGCGCTCCGTCAATACTGGGACTGGCAGCACGGCGCGATTGACTGTATCGCGCTCGGGGATGGATCGATGTTTGGCATGTTTGGACGCGGGCATGCGTCGCCCGGCGCAAATCCACTTGGTGTACATCTGTCCCAGCCACCGGCAGTGATTTACGCCATTGGCGATATTCACGGGTGTCTCGACAAGCTCAAGCATCTTGAGGCCCGCATCGTCGCCGATGCCGAGTCTGTTGCAGGCGAAAAGCTCATCATCACCCTGGGTGATTATGTTGACAGAGGTCCCGCTTCGGCGCGCACGCTTGAGTGGCTGATGCGTCCCGCGCCGCGCGGCTTCCGGCGCATTTGTCTGCGTGGGAACCACGAAGCGGCGTTTCTCGCGGCCATCGGCAAGCCTGCCGCCTGCGGGGAATGGCTAAGCTGGGGTGGCCGGGAGACGCTGGCGTCCTATGGTGTCGATCCCGACAATTTCGAGCGGCTTTCGGGCCCGGCGCGCGGACTGGTTCTGCAATCGGTTGTTCCCCAGGAGCAGATCGCCTTTATGGCCAATTGCCCCTATTACGTATCGACGAATGGCTTTGTCTTTGTTCACGCGGGCATCAGGCCCGGCGTTGCGCTGGAGCGGCAACGGGCCGAAGATCTGCTGTGGATCCGCGAGCCCTTCCTGTCGCAGGCCCATGGCTTGCCGATGGTTGTGGTGCATGGCCACACACCGATGGCCCAACCGAGCATCACCGACTATCGCATCGGGATCGATACGGGCGCCTATGACGGCGGGCCACTGACGGCGGTGAAAATCCAGCCGTCCGGGCAGCTGACTTTTTTCACCGATCACTAACATCCGTTCAGCACGCTGTGGGGCGTTTCACGGCAGGTTTGGTCAGTTCTTGTCGACCGGGCGCGAGCGCATGCGCGAAACGGTTTCGCGTTCGGCCCGCTTGCAGCGCATCGGGGGCAGCCCGCGATCCATCAGGCTCATGTCTTCGAGCACCATATCACCCATGCGCTTGAAGGCGATATCGAGCGCCCCGGCACGATGGGCCGAGCGCAGAAACCCCTTAAGCTGGCGTAGTTTGTGGTCGGCGGCCAGCGGCTCTTGCGGGAACACGTCGCTGGCAGCAACGATGTGGCCACTCTCGACCGCGTCGATCAGCGCCGGAAAATCGACGACATCGGCGCGGCTGAGCAGGATGAGGGCGGCGCCCCGGTGCATCCTGGCAAAGCAGCGAGCGTCCAGAAAACCCTGGTTTTCCGAGGTAACGGCCGCCACCACGAAGACAAGGTCGGACTGGGTCAGCACCGCGTCGAGGCTGGCCGGCGTGACATTGTTCTCCACCAGCACCGATGGCGGCAGCCAGGGGTCATAGACCTTGATTTGGGCCCGGAAACCGGTCAGCAGGCGATTGAGTGCCCGGCCCAGATCGCCAAAGCCGACAATGCCGATATCGGCGCCTGACAGCAGCCGCGCCGAGGTGTTGCCATCGCCTCCCCAGCGTTCGCGGCCCTGCTGGAAGGCGATATCGGCCTCGGTAATGCCGCGAAACAGGTCAAGCGCCAGACCGAGCCCCAGCTCGGCCACGGGCTCGGCAAAAACCGCGCCGGTGGTCACCACATGGATGCCGCGCTGAAACAGGGTCTCATAGGGCATATTGTTGATCAGATTGCTTTCGACATTCAGCACGCAGCGCAGGCTGGCCAGCTTGGCCAGGGTCTGGTCGGAAATCGGCGGCTGCCCGATAATATAGACCGCGCGGGCCAGCACCGCGTCACCCAGCAGGGCAAACCGATCCGGCGCGGTCTCGACCACCTCATAGCTGTCAAACAGCTTCTGCTTCTGCGCCGGGGTGAAGATAAGATCGAGCGTGCGGGGCTCGGGAACGCTGATGACAAGTGGCTTGGTCTGGCTGTTCAACTTGGACTCCTCGGCGCTGGGCCCATCCAGGGACCTTGGCAATATCGGACGCGCATGGCGCGGTGGCGGGCTATAGCGTCACCCATTCCCCGCTGTGATGCGAACGGGCCATGGCATGCACCGCCTGCTCGATTTGCAGCCCGCCGGCAAAGTCGATGATCCGCGCCGGGCGACCGGCAATGGCGGCCAGCACTTCATGGGCCTCGATGACCTTGAGGTCGTTAAAACCCAAGCCGTGGCCGGGCGCCGGCACAAAGTGCTGATAAGGCTCGTGCGCCGGTCCCATCAACACATTGGTGAAACCTTGTGTCCGGGTCGATCCGTCGGCGCGATAGATCGAGAATTCGTTCATCCGCTCCTGATCATAGACGATCGTGCCGCCTGAGCCGAACAGCTGCAGCGCCAGGCGTCCCTTGCGCCCCCAGGCCGCGCGGTTGAGGGCCAGAATGCCCGAAATCCCGCCCTCGATCTCCAGCATGACATTGGCAATATCCCAGGTTTCGACCGGGCGCTGCCCGCCCTCGGGGGTTGGCCTGGTCGGATAGGGCTTGGCCATGGTTGCGCAGACCCGCTCCACCCGACCCAGCAATACGGCCAGCAGGGACAGCGGATGCACGCCGAAATCGTCGAGCGCCCCATAGCCGGAGGAGGCCTGGCTCTTCCAGTAGAACTGTGCCGCGGGGTCGGCCATGAAATCTTCGTCCATCTCCAGCCGGACATGGTTGACCACGCCGATCGCGCCCTCGGCAATCAGCGCCCCGATCTGCCTGATGGCCGGGTTCTGGATATAGTTATAGCCCAACGCCGCGACCGTCCCTGAGCGCTGCGCTGCGGCGGCCATCCGTTCGGCGTCGGCCAGCGACACCGCCATCGGCTTTTCGCACCAGACATGCTTGCCCGCCTCGAGCGCTGCGATCGCCATCTCGGCATGGAACTGGTTGGGTGTGGTGATCGACACCACCGCCACGTCGGGGTCGGCGATCAGCACGCGCCAATCCCCGGTGGCTTTGGCAAAGCCAAATTCATCCGCCTTTTGGGCTGCCAGTTCGGGGCTGACTTCTGCCAGATGCACGAGACGCGGGCGTAGCGCGTCCCCGAACACCGGGGTCACCGCATTCCACGCCAGGGCGTGGCACTTTCCCATATAGCCGGTGCCGATAAGGCCGACGCCAATCGTGTTCACAGCCAAGCCTCCCCTAGCGACCGGTCAAAAGGAAAGCGCTCCTAAGAGCGCTTTCCCAGTGCAATGGCGAGAGCCGCCCTTACTGATATTCGGCGGCATTCTCTTCGGTTACCAGCACGGTGCCGGTATCGATCCAGGCATCCAGCGTCTTGCCGGCGGTGAGATCGACCAGCGCCTGGATGCCGTAGCCGCCGATATTGCCGGGGGCCTGGGCAATGGTGGCGGTCATTTCGCCAGCCAGGATGGAAGCGGCTGCGTCCGGATTGGCGTCGAATCCGACAACCATCACCTTGTCCAGCATGGCGGCGGCCTTCAATGCCTCAACGGCGCCCAGGGCCATATTGTCGTTCGACCCGAAGATCGCCTTGATGTTGGGATTGCCCGCCAGGATGGTTTCGGTAACGGTCAGGCCCTTGGCGCGGTCCCATTCAGCGGTCTGCTCGGCCACGACCTTGAGGCCGCAGGCTTCAAGTCCGGACTTGGAGCCTTCGGCGCGAGCCTGGCCGGTCGACTGGCTGACCAGACCCTGCAGGATGGCGACGTCCGAACCGGATTCGACATTGTCGCAGATATATTTGGCGGCAAGCGAGGCGCCAGCGGCATTGTCGGTGCCGATAAAGGTCACGCCCTCATTGGTGCCGCGGGTGTCAACGAAGACCACCGGGATGCCGGCCGCCTTGGCTGCTTCAACCACCGGCGCCAGCGCATTGGGGTCGGTGGGGGCCAGCGCGATGCCGTCAACGCCCTGGGCGATGAGGTCTTCCATCTGGCTGATCTGCGCCTGCACGTCCGATTCCGCGGGCGGGGCCACCACAATCACCTCGACGCCGAGTTCGGCGCCCTTGGCCTTGGCGCCGGCCTCGACCGCTGCCCAGAATGGATTGCCTGCGCCCGGGCCCTTCATGCCCAGCACATAGGTCTGGGCCTGGGCGCCCAATGTCGTTGCGCCTACCATGGCAATGAGCGCCACGCCGGCATAAAGCCACTTGTTCATGTTCTTCTCCCTTGTCGTCTCCCTCTCCCGTGCTGCCGGTCGGGAGACATAACCCGGCAGCTTATCCCTTGATTGCCGCGACCCGGTCTCAGTGACGGAGCGAGGCCTTCCGCCGCAGCACGTCGATATAGACGGCGATGATGATGACCAGTCCGATCAGGATCTGCTGCCAGAAGGCGCTGACATTGTTGATGTTGAGCCCATTGCGCAGGATGCCCATGATCAGCACGCCCGCCAGCACGCCCAGCACGGTGCCGCGCCCGCCGAAAAACGAGGCCCCGCCAATGATCACCGCCGCAATGGCATCGAGCTCGATGCCGATGCCGGCATTGGGAAAACCACTGTCGGTGCGTCCCGCCAGCAGCAGACCGGCCAGCCCGGCAAAGAACCCGCAGATCATATAGACGACGACCAGAACCCTATCGACATTGATGCCGGAAACCCGCGCCGCATGCGGATTGCCGCCAATGGCATAGATATGCCGACCCATCGACGTGCGGGTGAGAAAGAACCACAGTCCCACCGCGCAGACCGTAACCACGATAAGGCTGGCGGGCAGCCCGGCGGGCGGCGCGAAGATGCCGAAATCGAAATAGGCCTGGCCCAGATAGCGGACCTCGGGCTGCAGGCCGGAAACCGGGGCGCCATTGGTGACGAGGAAGGTCAGGCCCCGGGCGATATTGAGCGTGCCCAAGGTCATGATGAAAGGGTGGGGCAGCCGGAGCCAGGTGAGCCCGACCCCGTTGACCCAGCCCACCACGATTCCCACCGCCGGCCCGATCAGCAGCACGAGCGGCCAGGGCACGCCGGCGCGGCTGGCAATGGCGATGGTGACCATGGAAAGCGCCATGGTGGAGCCCACGGACAGATCGATGCCCGCGGTGATGATCACCACCAGCATGCCCAGCGCCAGCAAGGCCAGGCTGGCATTCTGCTTGAGGATATTGGTGAGGTTCTGCGCGCTGAGAAACACGTCGGGCCGGATCGCCGCCAGCACCAGCATCATCACCACGACGACGATGAGAATGCCGTAGCTCTCGAGGAACTTGCCCATGTTGAAGCCGTCGGCCATGGCGCCCCGGTCAGTTGAGTTGGTCATGCGCCAGGCCCTCGTTGTGTCCCTTGGTGCCCATGATCCAGCCGATGACCTCGTTGCGATGGGTCCCATCGAGTGGGGCCTCGGCGAAGTTGGATCCCTGGTACAGCGCCATCACACGATCGCAGCAGTAGAATATATCGTCCATGCGGTGCGAGATGATGATCACGGCGACGCCGTGTTGCTTGAGCGACTTGATGAGGTCGAGCACCTTGCCCACTTCCTTGATGGCAAGGGCAGCGGTGGGTTCGTCCATGATGACAAGCTTGGCGTCGAACGCGGTGGCGCGCGCAATGGCCACCGCCTGGCGCTGCCCCCCCGAGAGGTCCTCGGCATTCTGATCAACTGACTTGACGCTGATATGGAGCCGATCAAGGTGCTCGGCCGCCATGGTCCTGGCCTTGGCATGGTCGACCAGCGTAAGCGGCCCCAACTTGCGGCCCGGCTCGCGCCCCAGATAGATATTCTCGTAGATTGGCAGGTTTCCGGCCAGCGCAAAGTCCTGATAGACCATTTCGATGCCGCGCCGCTGGGCATCCTTGGGGCTCGCAAAACGCACCGGCTGGCCGTCAAACAGCAACTGGCCCTCGCTGGGAACGAAGAGTCCCGAGAGGATTTTCATCAGTGTCGACTTGCCGGCGCCATTGTCGCCGACGACGCCCAGCACCTCGCCCGGCGCCACGTGAAAATTGATGTCGTGAAGCGCCGTGATCGCCCCGAAATATTTGGATATGCCGCGCGCCTCCAATAGCGCGCCCGGTGGCGATTGCCGCACTGGCTCCATGCAAACCTCCTCGAACGCCGCGCTCTCTTGGTGGAACGATTTCAGCGCTACAAATTACTTTGGAACTTTCATTCTATTTTTGTCCACTCGTCAAGTGCTGCTTTGATCATGCGGGACTGCACCAGATAAGCAAGTGTCATCAGGGGTCACCAGCGCCATCGATTGCTGGTGGTCGCCGCCATCAGCTCCGGTGGCTGGATGACAGGCTGGCGTTATCACGCCCTGGCCTCGTGCCGGATGTGGGGAGCGCCCTAACGGCCGCAATCGGGCATGCGGATGACGACCGGCCGCAGTGCAAAGCCCGGAATCCAGCTCTGAGGCTACGCTGATCGTCGGGTCAGTTTTCCGTGGGTCGGGTCCAGCCGAGGCGGCTCTCGACCCGACGGGCAGCATCCCGGACCAGCGCAATCAGATCGGGGTTCTGCTGATGCACCTTGTGCTCGGGCACCACGATGGACATCGTGGCGTGGCACCGTCCTGAACGGTCCAGCACAGGCGCGGCAATACAGGCGACGGCAAAATCGGACTCGCCTGCCTGGATCGAAAGCCCCTGCGCCAGCGCTTCATGGGCATTGGCGGCCAGCACGCGCGGATCGGTTTCAGCCCGCCCGGTGGGCGACACGCGCGCAGATCGGCCAAAAATGGTCAGCAATTCGTCTTCGGGCAGATGCCCGACCAGCAAGCGTCCCGAAGCGGTCCAGTTCAGGGGGCTGCGCGAACCAATGCGCGAGCTGACATTGAACTGACCCGTGCCGTCCTCCATGGCCAGCACCACCATCATATCCTGGTCGCGACCACACACTTGCACCGTTTCGCCCGACTGACGCGCCAGCTCATGCATTTCGGGCGTGGCTGCACTCAACAGGTCCAGGCTGCGCGCATAGCTCAGACCGTAGTGATACAGCCGCTGCCCCAACCAGATCAGGCCATTGTCGTCGCGGTCGAGCAGATCCTTGGCCACGAGGTCATCTATAATCGAGTAGATGGTGGACAGCGGTGCGCCGACAGCCCGGGCGATCTCATAGGCGGTGCTGGCCTGCTCGACCCGCTGCAGATGATCGAAAATCTGCAGCGCCCGGTCGATGCCGCTGGTGCGCGAGCGCCGGGGCGCCGGATCGGTGTTGCTATCGGTATCGCTCACAATGGGCTCCAGCCGCTCGGGTCGGTTCATCTACGCGTTCAGTCGGGCCAATTCAATATTGCCGCTTCCTGCGCCAGCAGGCGCTCGTGGAGTGGGGTGAAGATAATTTCATTGGAGCGCTGCGCGCGGTCCAGTTCCTCGATCAGCCGCTCGGCGACGATGGCTTCCTCATCGGGGTGCAGGTTGCACGGATCAAGGAAGAAATGGCCATGCTCGGCCTCGTGGTCGCGCACGATGACCGGGCGGTCGCCGCGCGCCAACGCGCCGGCCAGGTCCCAGGCGGTGATGCGCGCCGTCTCGGGATCAATACCGACCTTGAGCCGGTCCAGCGGATTGTCGGTGGGGTCGGGGACGATGGTGGCGGTGACGCCGGGACGACCGGCCAGGGTCTCGACCCATAGATCAAGCGCGGTGCGCTCACGGGCGCGAATGCCGGCATGGTCACGCACCTTCCAGGCTTCGAGTGCGGCGATGACGCCGGCAATGCCCTCCTTGCCGACCTTCATGCCGCGACCGATGCCGCGGTTCTGCAAGTAGATATTGCGGACGAACTGCTTGTCGCCTGCGCAAATGCCCGAGGTCGGGCCACCGAGGAATTTGTGGCCCGAATAGAGCACCACATCGGCGCCATCAGCGAGGAACTTGCGCAGGTCATATTCCGACGCCGCATCGACAATGACCTTGACGCCCCTGGCGTGACAGACTTCGGCGAAGGTCTTGAGCGGGATCTGGCCGTAGTCGACCACGTGATGGGAGACAACGAACACCGCCGCGACGGTGCGCTCGGTGATGGCACCGGCCAGCTGATAGGCGTGGGCGCTGGTTGCCTGACCGACCGGCACGAGCTTGCCGCCGGCCAGGCGGATGGCCTGGTCCACCGGCGCGCCATAGCTGACCATATGACCGGTCTGGATCAGCACTTCGTTATTGAGACTGCCGGTATCGGGCAGTTGCTCAATAGCCCAGAGATTGTCGCCGGTGATGGCGGCCGCCACAGCAAGGCTGATGCCTGCCGAGCAGGATGCCGTGACGAACCCGGCTTCGGCACCGGTGAGGTCGCTAATCGCCGTGCTGGCGCGGCGGTACAGTTCGCCCATCTCGACGAACTGGCTCAGAATTCTGGTGATGGCCGTCACCGCTTCGGGCACCACGATGGACGCCCCCAGCGAGGTCATGGTGCCCGAGACATTGATCACCGGGCGGAGGCCCAACTGGGCGCGGATATCCTGAGTCATCTATTCACTCTCGATTGGTGCTGCCGCGCTGCGGCATTGATTTATCTGGTTGGCTAAACGACCTAGTCGAAGGCCACGATCGCCTCGATCTCGACGGTGATCTGGTTGGGCAAGGAGGCAAATCCAACCGCCGAGCGCGCATGGACGCCGCGCTCGCCGAACACCGCATTCATCAGATCCGAACAGCCATTGATGACCGCCGGATGATCGCCAAAATCCGGTGCGGCGTTGACCATGCCGAGCAATTTGACCACCCGTCGTACCCGGCCGAGATCGCCGAGCGCGGCATGCATCACGGCAACCAGATTGATCCCGGTGAGCCGTGCATGGGCATAGGCCTCCTCTACCGACACGTCAGTGCCGACCTTGCCAGCATAAAGCCGGCCATCGGGTTCAGTGGGGCCCTGCCCCGACAGGAACAGCAACTGGCCTTCAAACACATGAGTGACGAAATTGGCGATCGGCGGCGGCGCATCGGGCAACACAATACCCATGGCCGCCAGCCGATCGTAGGGGGCCGCAACTGGCCGCTTGGCAAGCTCGGAAATGCTCATAGGTAGAACTCCACTAAAACGAAAGCTCGCCGTGACGAATGCAGGCGACATGATGATTGCCGCCGATATGCTCGACAGGCGGAATGACTTGGGCGCAGGCCTCGATCGCCATCGGACAGCGGGTGCGGAAGACGCAGCCAGAGGGTGGATTGATCGGGGAGGGAATGTCGCCCTGCAACGGCACATGGGTGCGCTTGCGCGTGGGATCGGGCACTGGCGCCGTGGCCAGCAATGCCTTGGTATAGGGATGGCGCGGACGGGCATAGACTTGGCGCGACGGGCCGCGCTCCATCACCCGGCCGAGATACATCACCACGACATCGTCGCACAGATACTCAACCACGCTGAGATCATGGGCGATGAACAGCATGGTCAGGCCCAACTGCTGCTGCAACTCACCGAGCAGGTTCAGCACCTGTGCCTGCACCGAAACGTCGAGCGCTGATACCGGCTCGTCAGCCACAATGAAGTCGGGCTCGACCGCCAGGGCGCGCGCAATGCCGATCCGCTGGCGCTGACCGCCCGAGAATTCATGGGGGAACCGTCGCGCATAGTCGGGCGACAACCCCACCAGCGTGAGCAGTTCTGCGATGCGCTCGCGCCGTTTGCTGCCGCGAGGATAGCCGCAGGCATCGAGCGCTTCGCTGATGATGGCATCGATGCGCAACCGTGGATTGAGGCTCGAATAGGGGTCCTGGAAGACGATCTGCAGGCGCTTGCGCCACTGTTTCATCTCGCGCGGCTGCAGCGCGAAGATATCGGTACCGTCAAAGATTGCCTGACCCGACGTGGGCTCGACCAGTCGCAGGAGCGAGCGGCCAGCAGTGGTCTTGCCCGAACCGCTTTCGCCGACCAGGCCAACAGTGGTGCCGCGACGGATATCAAAGCTCACGTCTTCGACGGCGTGGACAATGCGGCCATTGCGGCCAGTGAAATGCTTGGTCAGCCCGCGCACGCTGAGCAGCGGGGTCTCATCGCTCGGCTCGGTCATAGCTCGTGGCTCCTGATGCAGCGCGAAAAGGTCTCTGGCCCGGCCGGGATCAGGGGCGGCAAGGCGGCGCTGCAGGCCGCAATGGCCATTGAGCAGCGTGGCTCGAAGGCGCAGCCGGGTGGCAGATTGGTGATCGGCGGCACCGAACCGGGAATGGAATAAAGTGCCCGACGCTCGCCGTCGGTACCCAGGTCACGCGTGGCGTCGGGCGTGCAGGCCAGCAGTCCTCTGGTATAGGGATGCTTCTGGTGCGCGAACAGTGAGTTGACCGGCGCCTGCTCGACGACGCGGCCGCCATACATCACCACAACGTCATGGGCGACTTCCGCCACCACGCCCAGATTATGGGTGATGAACAGGATCGACATGCCGAACTGGGCCTGCAGGCGCTGCAACAGATCAAGGATCTGCGCCTGGATGGTCACGTCCAGCGCCGTGGTCGGCTCGTCGGCGATCAGCAGCGAGGGATTGCAGCTCAGCGCCATGGCGATCATGACGCGCTGGCGCATGCCGCCCGACATCTGGTGCGGATATTCGTCCAGCCGCCGCGCCGCATCGGGGATTTCGACATGCTGGAGCATTTCGAGCGCCCTGGCCCGGGTCTCACCGCGAGCGAGCGGGGTGTGCAGCGCGATCATCTCGCCGATCTGGTCGCCCACCGTATAGAGCGGGTTGAGAGAGGTCATCGGCTCCTGGAAGATCATGGCAATCTCGCGGCCTCGGATGGCGCGAAACTGGCTGGGCTCGAACTGCGCCAGGTCCTCCACCTGTCCGGCCCGGTCGCGGAACAGGATTTCGCCACCGGCAATGCGTCCCGGCTTGGCCAGCAGCCCCATGATGGAGAGGCTGGTCACCGATTTTCCCGAACCGGATTCCCCGACCACGGCCAGCGTCTTGCCGCGCTTGAGGTCAAAGGTCACGCCATCAACGGCCTTGGCGGTAGCGCGCTTGCTGACGAACCAGGTCTTGAGGTCGCGGACCGATAGAATGGTGTCCGCTGGCAGGGGCGCCGTCATGACGTCCACCCGCAGCTGGGGCATTTGTGACCGGGGTCCCCGGCGGCAATCGGCTGGTGCCGGTGGGCGGCAACGGCCTCGGCGCCCAGGATGGCGTAGCGTGGCTCGAAGGTCTGGTGCAGCGTGCTGCTTGCGCCCTGACTATCGGTGACGACGAGGTCGCCATCGACCAGGTCGAACAGGGTGAACTCGGCCGGCTTGCCTTTGCTCAGCAGGGTGTCGGCGGGCTTGTTGATGGCGCGCTTGGGGGCCGTTGAGGAGGCGATGATCACGTCCTCCATGCCCATGCCGAGCGACAGCAGTTTGCTCATCGTCGTCGCCAGATCCCACACCGAGGTGTCGAGCGAGCGATTGTGCAAATCGGTGGATATGGTGGTTGGCTTCAACCCGCGCTCCAGCGCTGCCTTGCCCACATCGAACGAGAACGATGCGCCGCCATGGCCGACATCAAGGATGATACCGCGCCGGGCGGCTTCCTCAGCGAGGGTATAGAGATCCTCGTCCTCGATGATCGAGCCGCCCTGCTTGCCATTGAAGCAATGGGTGACGATGTCGCCCTCGGTCAAGAGGCCCAGCACGTCATCGTAAAGCGGCGGCGGTTCGCCGACATGCACCATGACGGGCAGATCAAGCACGCGGCAGATCTTCTTGGCCAGCTTGAGCGGCACCAGATCCCAACCGCCCGAGATAACCGCGCTGGCGCGAACCTTGAGGCCAACGATGACGTCACGATTTGCCTTGATCACGGCAATGGTGCGGTCGATGTCGATCGAGCGCATATCCTGCAATTCGGTTACCCGGTTGCAGGCGACCAGCCCGATCGAGCCAAGGTTGAGAAAGGCGTAGATATTCTCGCGGGCCGGCTCGATGATGAATTCGCGCAGGCCGTGGAAATTGGCTTCACCGGCCGAGCCGGCGTCAACGATGGTGGTGACGCCGCGCGCCGCGCCACCCTGTTCGGGGCGGATCGAAATATCGGTGCCGCCATACCAGACATGGGCATGCAGATCGGTCCAGCCGGGCGAGATGAAGGCTCCCCTGGCCTCGACCACCTTGGCCGTGTCAGCAGCAATCGTGGCGCCGACATCAAGGATTGCCCCATCAGCGCCTACCAGCACATCGAGCACTGGCGGCAGGCCGGGCTGCGCAAAGCCGACGGGCCTGGCGCCCTTGATCAGCAGGTTCTGGGGTTGCGGTTTGAAACGGTTATCGAACATCAGATATCCTTGGCGAGGCGCGGGTCGAGGAAATCGCGCAGGCCGTCGCCCACAAGTTGCAGCGAAAGTACGGTGATGATGATGGCCCCACCGGGGAACCACATGATCCAGGGCGCCTGCTCAAGATATTGCCGGCCGACAGAAATCATGGTGCCCCAGGTCGGGATGTCGGGCGAAATGCCGACACCGAGAAATGACAGTCCGGCCTCGGCCAGGATGGCATTGGCGAAGATGAAGGTGGCCTGCACCAGCAGCGGCGAGGTGAGGTTACGCAGCACATGGCGCACCAGGATCACCGGCGTCGGCACGCCAAGCGCCCGCGCTGCCTCGACATAGGGCAGCTCCCGGATCACCAGCGTCGAGGCGCGCACAACGCGGGCCAATCGCGGCGCATAGACCACACCCAGGGCAATCACCACATTGGTGGCCGATGCACCGAGCGCCGCCACCAATGCAATGGCCAGCAGGATGTCAGGAAAGGCCATCATGGCATCGATCAGGCGCGACACCGGGGCATCAAGCCGACGGAAGAAGCCCGCCAGCAACCCGAGGAATACCCCGACGATCGATGCAAAGATCACCACGGCAAAGCCGACTGTGATCGAGGTGCGGCCTGAATACAGCACGCGGGTGAACACGTCGCGACCCAGATCATCGGTGCCGAACAGATGCTGCCATGTCGGCGGCTGCAGGCGGCTGCGCACTGCCAGTTGGGCCGGATCATAGGGCGAGATCACCGGAGCCAGCAGCGCCAGCACGATCATGGCGATGATGATCAGCAATCCGGCCATGGCTGTCGGCCGGCTGGCCATCTTCATCAGCAGATTGGGTTCGCGGAACCCACTTTGAGCAATGGCGGCCATCAGTAACGCACCCGGGGGTCGACGATGAGATAGAGCATGTCGATGATGAAATTGACGAGGACGTAGAGCCCGGCGACTACCAGCAGCGCCCCCTGGATCAGGGGATAATCACGCCGCAGCACCGCCGAGACGATGAGGCTGCCCACCCCTGGCAGGCCGAATACGGTTTCGGTGACGATGGCACCCGAAATCAGCAGCGCCGCCGTCAGGCCGATCACCGTCAGGATGGGGATCAACGCATTCTTGAGCGCATGCTTGACCACAACGCGCCACTCGCTCATGCCCTTGGAGCGGGCGGTGCGCACATAGTCGTCATTGAGCACATCGAGCATCGAGGCGCGGGTGAAGCGGGTGATCAGCGCCGAGCTGATCAAACCCAGCGTGACCGCCGGCAGCACCAGATGGTGCATGCGTTCGCCGAAACTGGCGCCCGGCCCGCCATAGCCGGAAGTATCGAACCAGCCGAGCTTGACCGCAAAGAACTGCATGAAAATCAGCCCGAGCCAGAAGCTGGGGATGGAGGCGGCAAACATGGCCAGCGTCGTCGCGGCCTGGTCGAACGCCGAACCGCGCCAGTAGGCCGACAGCACCCCCACCGGCAGGGCGATCAGCGTGGCAATGGCCAGCGAGAAAACGGTGAGGAAGAAAGTCGGTTCGGCGCGCTGCCAAAGCGCATCGGTAACCGGCATGTTGAGAAAGATCGACTGGCCGAAGTCGCCGCGCAGGATGCCGCCAATATAGCTGAGGAATTGCTGGGGAATCGAGGCGTCGAGGCCCAGCCGTTGGCGCAAGCTGGCGATGTCGGCTGCGGTGGCGTCAGGCCCCAGCATCACTGCGGCCGGATCACCCGGCGTTACCCGAACGATTACGAAGACGATGGTGACGACCAGCGCCATCACGATCAACATGCCGAAAATGCGATTGAATGCGGATCGGATCATGGTGCTGTCAGAATCCTCGTCAAACAGATGCGTAAGAGGCCCGCCGCAGCTGAAACTGCGACGGGCAGGCCTATTAGGCCTATTCGGTCAGGTAGGCATTCCAGAAATAGGGCCACGGCGACGGTGTCACACCATCAAGGGCCGGGTTCTGGGCAGCCAGAGCGTTGAAGTTGCCGACCTTGTAGCCGGGCACTTCATCATAGATCACCTTCTGCACCTCGACGAACAATTCAGCGCGCTTGGCGGGGTCGCTCTCAGCGTTGAAGGCTTCGACTGCAGCATGCTTGGCATCAGTTGCCCACCAGCCGGGCGAGGTGTCCGACATGATGCCCATCAGCGAGGGTTCCGGCAGGAACGGACTATGGGTGATGTAGATATCCCAGAGCGCCGGATCGGCACGGTTGGTGGTCAGCGTTGCCCATTCCACCACATCGAGTTGCACCTTGAAGCCGGCAGCTTCGAGGTATGCCTGAGCCACGAGCGCCATCTTGTAGTGGAACTCATACTGGCGGCTGGTCAGGATGCGGAGCGGACTCCCGTCATAGCCGGCTTCGGCCAGCAGGGCCTTGGCAGCCTCGGTGTCGCCGAGCGGCTTATAGGCTTCGGTGCCCACTTCGGAATGCCAGGAGAAGCTGTCCGGGTACCAGGCAGCGTCGATCGAGAAGAAATCTTCCGAGCCGAATGCCGCCAGCATCATGTCTTCGGGCGCCAGGGCGGCCTGGATCGCCTTGCGAACGCGGATGTCGGCATTGAGGCCTTCCTTGGTGTTCATCATGAACACCGGCCAGCCGAATGGCGCCAGCACCACAGGTTCGGTCGCACCGTCGGTGATCTGCTGGAAGGCTTCGACCGGCAACTGGTCGACATAGTCATACTGACCAGCCATGGCCGCGCCGATGCGGGTATTGGGATCGGGAACCGGCACAAAGCGGATTTCGTCGAGATACTGGTTGCGTGCGCCGCCGTAACCGTCGATCTCGCCGCCCAGTGACTGGTAGCCATCAAAACGAACCAACTGGATGTACTGGTCCGGAAGGCGTTCCTTCAGCTTGTAAGGACCCGTACCGATGAAGCTGGTCAGCGGATCCTGGGCAGCATTGGCCGCCGGGATGATGATCGCGGCAGCATTGTTCAGCGAGAGCAGCGCCAACAGCGGCGCAAAGGGCTTCGACAGCGTGATGGTGACGGTGGAGTCATCGGTGGCAGCGATGCCGGTGATGACTTCGCCGGCCTGTTTGCCGCGGGTGGCGATCTTGATCCAGCGCTCGAGCGAGGCGACAACGTCGGCAGCAGTCATGACGCTGTCGTCATGGAACTTGATGCCGGTACGCAGCGGAATGGTCAGCGTCATGCCGTCTTCGGAGACTGTTGGCAGCGCGGCGGCCAGCAATGGGGTTGGGCCCCACTTGGCGTCGAACGTGTAGAGCGTCTCGAACATGTGCTGGGTGATGATCCCGACCAGATCGGCGGTCGATGCCATCGGGTCAAGGGTCGGCGGCTCACCGATGGTGGCAACATCAATGATGCCGCCATTGGTCTGGGCATAGGCCAAAGTGTTTGTCGAGATCAGTGCAACGGCTGTGGTGGCTACTGCCAACGCAATACGCTTCATCAAGTCCTCCTGTTATTCCATATTACCGGAATATCATCTATTGTTACGGAGGTAGCTTATAGCGGTTGGAGTGGACGTCAAGCTGCAAAAATCAGTTCGCCAGCGTTCAGTGCCGCAATCCCATGACCGCGCCTGCGGGGACGGAATCTGGCGCGAGGCGGAACCGTGGCCAATTTGTGGCGTTGTTTTCCATTGCAATGTTGGAGGGATCGATGGCCACGCACGAATTATCACGACCGACCCGCAAAGGTTTTGGCTTCTGGTGGACGATGTTGGTGGCTTCGATACTGGTGGTATTTGGCCTGCCGATTGCGGCAGGCGGGCTGTGGCTCATCACCCTTGGTGGGTCCTGGTATTACCTGCCCGCCGGGATCGGGCTGTTGCTGACCGCTTATTTCCTGTTCCGCCGGGAGGTGGCAGCGATCTGGACCTATATCATCGTTTTTGCCGCGACTGTGATCTGGGCGCTTTGGGAAGCGGGGCTGGACGGCTGGGCGCAGGTGCCTCGGCTGATCGCGCCCACCGTGGTGCTGCTGCTGGTCTTGACGACGCTTCCAGTGCTCCGGGGCTCCACGCGGCGCTTCGGCTCCGGGATGGCCGCAGCCATGGTAACCCTGGCCGGCGCGCTCGGGGCAATCGGCGTGGCACAGCACAGCGTGGACAGCGCATTTGCGCAAGAGGCCGAGCAGCCGGCCGAGACGGATCCGGAGGGGACGCCGCCCGCGGCTGCGCCGTCGGGTCCGGCCAGCGAGGCCACACCTGCTGAACCTGCTGATCCGGGGGCTCCTGCGGCACCCCCGGTGCCAACAGAGCCAACAGAGGCGACTGAGCCAGTAGAACCCGCCGCACCGGTTGCCAACTATGTGCCGCTCGAGACGGGCGTGGACTGGCCGGCTTACGGGGGCACGCACAAGGCGACCCGCTATTCTCCGCTGACCCAGATCACCCCGGACAATGTCGGCCAGCTCGAGCAGATCTGGGAATTCAGGACCGGCGATCTGCCTGAGAACGACGAACCGTTCGGCAATCAGAATACCCCGGTCAAGGTCGGCGAGCGGCTATACCTCTGCTCGGCGCTCAACAGGATCAGTGCGCTTGATGCCGCAACGGGCACCGAACACTGGACCTATGACCCGCAGACATCAATTGATGCCATCGGCTACAACGCGTCGTGCCGCGGGCTGGTATATTTTGAAGATCCGACTGCGGACCAGACAGAGCTGTGCGCAACGCGCGTCGTCAACCTTACCCATGACGCGCGGATGATCGCGCTCGATACCGAAACCGGCCAGCTCTGCGCAGATTTCGGCAATGGCGGGATCGTCAACCTGCTTGAAGGCATCGGCGATACGGCACCGGGTTTTTACGCGCCGACGTCTCCTCCGACCCTGGTGCGGGACGTGCTGGTCGTGGGCAGCCAGGTCAGCGACGGCCAGACGCGCGAGGCGCCCTCGGGCGTTATCCGCGGCTATAGCGCGGTGACGGGCGAACTTGAATGGGCCTGGGACATGGGCCGTCCAGGTGAAACCGGGCTGCCGCCGGAAGGGGAAATCTATACCCCGGGCACACCCAATATGTGGACCATTGCCTCGGGCGATGACGAGTTGGGACTGGTTTATATGCCCATGGGCAACTCGGCTGTGGACTATTGGGGCGGTGACCGCTCGGACGCGGAGAACACCTATTCGACCGCCATCGTGGCGCTCGATGTCGAGACCGGCGAAGTGCGCTGGCACTACCAGACGGTGCACTATGACGTTTGGGACTATGATCTCGGCGGCCAGGGCACGCTAGTGGACTTCCCCACCCCCGATGGCCCTGTTCCGGCCATCGTCATGCCGTCCAAGCAGGCGCAATTCTATATCCTGAACCGCGAGACCGGGGAGCCACTGGTCAATATTGAGGAACGCCCGGCGCCGCAGGGCGGGGTCGAGCCCGAGCGGCTGTCGCCGACCCAGCCTTATGTGACGGACTTCCCCAACCTGCTCAAGCCGACCATCACCGAGGCCGACATGTGGGGCACGACGCCGCTCGACCAGCTATGGTGCCGTATTCAGTTCCGCCAGGCTTCCTACGAGGGCGTGTACACCCCGCCGACGGTTGATCAGCCCTGGATCCAGTTCCCCGGCTATAATGGCGGGACCGATTGGGGCGGCGTGGCGATCGACCCGGAAAAGGGCATCATGATCGCCAATTACAACAACATGCCCAACTACAATCAGCTGGTCCCGCGCGAGGAAGTGGACGCCCTGGGCGTGCTGCCGATCACCGATCCGAACTATGATGCGGATGCAGGCGGCGGGTCCCACGGCAGCATCAGCCCGCAGGCGCAGACGCCCTATGGCATCCGCGTCAATGCGGGGTGGCGGGTGCCGTTCACGGGGCTGCTGTGCGCGCAGCCACCCTATGGCGGGATCGCAGCGATCGACCTCAACACCCGCGAGGTGCTGTGGGATCGTCCGTTCGGCTCTGCCCGCAAGAACGGCCCGTTCGGCATCCCCTCCATGTTGCCGCTGGAAATCGGCACCCCCAACAATGGCGGCGGGGTGATCACCGCTACGGGCCTGTTCTTCATCGGGGCGGCGACGGACGACATCCTGCGCGCCATCGATATCGAAACAGGCGAGGAGGTCTGGCAGACGATTCTTCCGGCGGGCGGCCAGGCGACGCCGATGACCTATGAGGCCAATGGCCGACAGATCGTGGTGATCAACGCAGGTGGCCACGACTTCATGGAGACTCCGATCGGGGATTACTTCATCGCCTATGCGCTGCCGCAGGGTGACGAGGCGGCCCAGCCTTGATTATCGGGCATCTCGGGGCCGAGCGCCTCGGGATGCCCCAAAGCTTTTCCTGAAGACTTCAGTTGGGATGGAATGGACATAGCGTCAGCCTTTTCCTTCGATATGAGCTATTGCGGCCCCCCGCCCTCACCGGACACGCTGTGGGGACGGTGGAATTTCGACCCGGTTCTGCTGGCGGGACTGCTCTGCGTTCTCGGCCTTGCAGCCTTTGCATTGCGCGGCGCGGAACCGAGGCGGCAGCTGGCCTTTGGTGGCGCCTGGGGTATTGCAGCGCTGCTGTTCATTTCGCCGATCTGCGCCCTGACCGTGGCGTTGTTTTCGGCGCGGGTGGGACATCACATCGTCCTGACCATGGTCGTAGCGCCGCTTCTGGCATTCGCCCTGCCGGTTCGCTGGCGGCACGGCGCCAACCTCTTGCCGGCGTTGAGTGTTTCCACGATGGCGCTGTGGCTCTGGCATGTGCCGGATTTTTATGCCTCGGCCTTCATGCATCCCGCACTGTACTGGGCGATGCAGCTGAGCCTGCTTTCGAGTTTCGCCTGGCTCTGGCTTGGATTGCTGCGATCGCCCAACCCACTGGCGGCGGGCGTAACCGCGCTGGCCAGCGCAACCCAGATGGGGCTGCTTGGCGCCTTGCTGGTTTTTGCGCCGCAGCCGCTCTACCTGCCGCATCTGGCGACGACATTGGCGTTCGGGGTCTCACCGGTCGATGACCAGCAGCTTGGCGGATTGATCATGTGGGTGCCGGCCAACCTGCCGCTGCTGGCCGTGGTGCTGTGGCGGCTGGTTGATGTGCTGCAGCCGGGCCGATCGGCGGCCCGATGATCCAGGACTTTGCGATTACCTGGCTCAAATTCATCCATGTCGGCGCAATAGCGCTTTGGTCAGGGGGATTGATCGCCCTGCCGTTTCTGTACCGCCAGCGCCGGGGACTGCAGGATGAGGCCCTGCATCGCCTTCATGCCTTCACGCGGTTTTTCTACGTGGTGCTGGTTTCGCCAGGGGCATTTGCGGCCATTGCTTCGGGCACGGCGCTGATCCTGCTGCAGGGCACCTACGAGAACTGGTTCTCGGCCAAGCTGGTTGCCGTGGCTGCCATGACCGGGCTGCACATCCTGTCGGGGCTGATGATCCTCAAGATCTTTGAACGCACAGGACGCTACCCCACCGTCCAGTTCGTGTTGGTGGTACCGCTGACGCTCGTCGTCGTCAGCGTGATCCTGGCGCTGGTGCTGGGCAAGCCGCGGCTGGACTGGCCCGCAGGGCTGACGACGTTCTTTGCGCCCGGCGCCCTGGGGGAAATGGCGGAACCCCTTATTGGCGGGTGGATATGATGAGGCCGACGCCATGATCGAATACCAGTTTTCCGCCATGCCAACCGGCAAAGGCAACGGCCATGCTGGCGAGCGTCGACAGCATGAGGCCGTTGGGCAGGACCTGCTCGGGGTGGTAGAGCCGCAGCCCGGCATTTGCCCCGGCGGTGGCGACCAGGACCATGGCAGCAATGGCATGGTTCCAGCTGGCGACGCGGACACGAATCCCGGGCACGGCGAGCAATTCGAGCGTCCCTACGATAGAGGCCAGCACGCCGAGCAGGAAGGCGGCGCTGGCAGACCAGATGCCGACCTGCACCCAGAACGGGTCGGCGCTCCACCAGTAGAAGACATCGACGCCCAGGGTTGCGACGACGAAGGCGATTGGAAAATGCACCAACATGGCGTGCAGGGGATGACCGGCGACGGCGACGGCCGAGCTGATATCCTTGTCGGCGACCGAGCGAATATGCGGGTTGGGGTGGGCGGAGTGCGCTTCGGGCGGGGTTTCGTCCTGCTCGTCGGGCTTTTCGTCGGCTTGGCTCGCTTTGTCGCTCACTGGAAGACTCCTCTGATCAAGACGTTGCTGATTGGTGCAACGCCATTGGCGATGGCGGGTTGCAGCGGCGCGTTGTCCGCCCTGGACCCGGCGGGCCCGCGCGCGGCCAATCTGGCGACCTTGTGGTGGGTCATGCTGATCGGCGCGACGCTGTTGTTTGCGCTGGTCATGGTGCTCCTGCTGCTGGCCTACACGCGAAGCGATTGGATCAGCCGCGTGACGCCGGGGCAATGGATTATCGGCGGCGGGCTGATGCTGCCCGTCCCCATTCTCGTGTTGCTGACTGGCACGGCGCTGGTGCTGGGCGAGCAATTGCTACCGCATGGGGAAGCGCCGGTGCGGGTGGAAGGCGAAGCCCGGCAATGGGCGTGGACGTTCCGCTATCCCGGGACCGCCATGCCGCCGACGGAGACCCTGCATATTCCGGCCGGTCAACCAGTGGACATCGTCGTGACAGCGCGCGACATGATCCATTCGCTCTGGGTGCCGCGGCTGGGCGGCAAGATCGATGCGATCCCCGGGCATCCCAATGTCATCCGGCTCGAGGCCGACGAGGCCGGAATCTATTGGGGCCAGTGCGCCGAATATTGCGGCGAAGGTCATGACGGCATGCAATTCCGGGTGGAGGCACACGATCCCGCTGCGTTTGCGGCCCTGATGGAGGGCGGCAACCCATGAGCCAGTCCAACCTCTCCCCTATTCGCCTGCACCGCGCGCTGAACGAGATATGGGGCACGCCGCCTGGTTTGGGGCGGTTGTCCAGCGTCAACCACACGGTGCTGGGGCGCCGCTTCATGGTGGTGGCGCTGATTTTCTTTGCCATTGGCGGCCTGCTGTCGATGCTGATCCGGGCGCAGCTGGCGACGCCCAACAGCGCGTTTGTTGGCCCGGAAATCTACAACCAGATCTTCACCATGCACGGCACGGTGATGATGTTCCTGTTTGCCATTCCCATGTTCGAGGGCTTCGCCATCTATATCCTGCCCAAGATGCTGGGTGCCCGGGATATGGCCTTCCCCCGGCTGACTGCCTACGGGTTCTGGTGCTATCTGTTCGGCGGCTCGATTCTGATCATCGCAATGCTGATGGGGGTGGCGCCCAATGGCGGCTGGTTCATGTACACGCCGCTGTCCTCGCGCCCCTATACGCCGGGCATCAACGCCGACGTATGGCTGCTGGGTATCACCTTTGTTGAAATCTCGGCCGTGACGGCGGCGGTGGAACTGTTCGTTACCATTCTCAAGGTGCGGGCGCCCGGCATGTCACTGATCCGTATGCCATTGTTCGCCTGGTACATGCTGGTGACCTCGGGGATGATGATCGTTGGCTTTCCGCCGCTGATCCTGGGCTCGATCCTGCTCGAACTGGAACGGGCGTTCGGGCTGCCGTTCTTTGATCCCACGCGTGGCGGCGATCCCCTGCTGTGGCAACACCTTTTCTGGCTGTTCGGGCATCCTGAGGTCTACATCATCTTTCTGCCTGCAGCCGGTGCGCTGTCGACCATCATCCCGGTCTTTGCACAGCGGCCAATCCTGGGCTTTCGCGCCATTATCGCCGCGATCGTGGCCATGGGGTTCCTCAGCTTTGGGCTTTGGGTGCACCACATGTTCACGGTGGGCATCCCCCACCTGGCGCTGGCGTTCTTTTCGGCGGCCAGCGCGCTGGTGGCGATACCGACGGCGATCCAGATCTTTGCCTGGATCGGCACGCTCGCGTCGGGGCGGCCGCGGTGGGACATTCCCATGCTTTATGTGGCCGGGTTCTTCGTGGTGTTCGTCATTGGCGGACTGACCGGCGTCATGCTGGCCATGGTGCCGTTCAACACCCAGGCACACGACAGCTATTTCGTGGTCGCTCATCTCCACTATGTGCTGGTGGGCGGATTCGTGTTCCCCATGCTCGCGGCCATCTATCACTGGATGCCCCATATTTCGGGGCGACAGAGCCTTTACCGGCTTTCGGTGCCGGCGTTCTGGTTCATCATGGTGGGCTTCAATCTCACCTTCTTCCTGATGCACCTGACCGGCCTGATGGGCATGCCACGGCGCATTTCCACCTATCCGTCCAACTGGGGCTGGGACTGGCTCAACCTGCTTTCGTCGGTGGGCAGCTTCATTCTCACCATGGGGTTTGCGCTGGTTCTGGCCGATATCGTGATGCAGTTCCGCTTCGGGCGGCCGTTTCGCCGCGATCCGTGGCACGCCGGGACACTGGAATGGGCGATACCGACGCCGCCGACCAACTATTCCTTTGCCGCCCTGCCGCGCATCGATGCCCCGGGGGATCAGTTGGCGCCGCGCCTCATTGGTCCGCAACTGGCCGGCGGGCGCGGCTATCTCGGTTTTCCGCGCGACGGCCAAATGGAGACGCTGGGCGTCGACATGGTGACAGGCGAGGCCGAGCAGCTGATCGTGTTGCCCCAGTCTAGCTTCCTGCCCCTGTGGACCGGACTGGCCACCGGCAGCATCTTTGTGGCGCTGCTGTTTGGCTTCTATTGGCTCGCGCCATTGGGAGCGCTGCTGACGGTGGCCCTGTTCCTCCTCTGGACCGTCAAGCTCGGGCGAAAACACGATAGCGGACCGGTTGACATCGGGATGGGCGAACAGGCGCCGCTCGATGTGGAATGCCCCGGCAACGTCACGGTGCTGGCCAACCGGACGGCCGTGGTGATGGACGCGATACTGTTTTCTTCGCTGCTGTTTGGAGGCCTCTTTCTGTTGGTTGTGGCGCCGAACTGGGATGGCTTGACGCCGCTCGACCTGCCCTTGTGGCTATTGGCACTGGCATTGGTGGCCAGCACGGCGGGAGCCGGCTTCAGCTGGCTGGCGCGCCGCACCAACGCAAGCGGATTGCTGGTTGGCGCAGCTGTGGCGCAGGTCCTGGCGGTGGTCGCGCTGGCGGTGTTGATGGCCTGGGTGCCGGAGCCGACAGGCCATGCGCGGCAGGCGACCATGTTCGCGCTTCTGGCCTATGCAACAATCCACACGGCACTTGGCGCACTGATGTCCAGCTACGGTATCTGGCGCGTGCAACAGGGGTTTGTATCGACGCGACGCAATACCGAACTGGTGCTGGCGTGGTTATGGAATGGCTATGCCGCCGCCGCACTGGTGCCCGCACTCGGCCTGGTGCTCATGCTGGCGCTGGCAGGAGAGGGCGCATGAGCGCGCAGGAGCGACGGGCGCTGCTGTTGCTGGTGGCAGGGTTCACTGTGTGGTCGGTCGCCTTCGTGGTGCTCTATGGCATGCAGGCACTTGGCTGTGCGTTCGGCTGGGGTGACTGGCATCGGCCCATGCTGATCGGCGCATACCTGATTTCGCTGCTGCCGCTTGGCTGGTTGGCGCGGCAGCGACCGTACAGCACCGGGGAGCCGGCAACCACGCTGTCGATCTCGGCGCTCTGGGCCAACCGGGCGGCGCTGGTGGCGGGGATACTGGTGTATTTTCCGGTGACCTTTGCGACAGTTTGCATCTGAGCGGCGGGCTTTTTGCCAGGAACCACACCCGCTCTCATTCGTTGGTCTCTCACACCACACAGGAGATATACCGATGGATTGGAACCGCGTTGAAGGTAACTGGAAACAGATGACCGGCAAGATCAAAGAGCAGTGGGGCAAACTCACAGACGACGACCTGGCCCAGATCAATGGCAATCGCGAGCAGCTCGAAGGAAAGCTCCAGGAGCGCTACGGCAAGGCCAAGGACGAGGTGAAAAAGGACGTGGACGACTGGTATGGTCGTCAAAGCTGGTAGACCAGCAAAGCAAATCAGCCCCGCCACGGTGCGGGGCTTTTTGTTGCCGCTAGACGCGCGCCCTTGCCCCTGGGGATGAAGGCAATCTTGGTGCCCGCTTCCCTATCCCGGGCCGCACGAACAGCTTTGGGACTGAAAATCTGGGATTTGGATGACGGGGCGACGACCTAGGCAGCCCCTTTGCCAAAGGACACCGCCCCGCAAATTGCGAGGCGGTGTTTCGATTTTGCGGCTCTTCGAGGCCGGGTTAGCTCGGTTGCACCAGGCCGGCATCCACCAGTGGCTGGATGGCCTGGATTTCCTGGGCCACCGTTGCCCGCATTTCATCCGGGGTATTGAGGACTGCCGCGACGCCGAAGGATGCGAGCAAAGCCTGCGACTCTGGGAGCGTGCTCCAGGCCTTTAGCGTGTCGTTGATCTTGGTGACGATCTCGGCCGGCATGCCCTTCGGGCCCACAATGCCAAACCAGAGCGTCTGGTCGTAGCCCTCGAGGCCCTGCTCGGCAACCGTCGGCACATCCGGCAGTTGAGCCAGGCGCTTGGCTGAGGTTACGGCCAGGGCCTTCAGCTTGCCTGCCTTGATATGCGGTATGTAATTGGCCGGCGCGTCGAGCGAAAACTCGATATGGCCGCCCAGAAGGTCGGCCATCAGCGGGGGCGAACCCTTGTAGGGCACGTGGTTGATTTCAACCCCGGTCGACTGGCCGATGATTGCCGCGCAGATGTGCCCCTTGGTTCCAGCCCCCGGATTGCCAATGTTCAGCTGGCCCGGGTTTTCTCTGGCATAGGTGAGCATTTCCTGCAGGGTGTTGGCCGGGGCGTTCATGCTGGCCGTCAAGAGTGCCGGGCTGGCCGCAAGCACCGTGATCGGCTCGAAGTCGGCTTCGGGATCATAGGCAAGGCTGGTCTGCACGACCTTGTTGGCCGCCAGGGGCGCGCTGCCGCTGACAAGAATGGTGTAGCCATCAGGCGCCGAACGGGCGAGCTTGCCCCCGGCCAGGGCGCCGGCAGCGCCGGCTACGTTTTCCAGGATAAATTGCTGCTTGAATTCGGCGGTCAGGATATCGGCCACAAGACGGGCCAGGATGTCGCTGGTGCCCCCCGGCGGATAGGCTGAAATCACCGTGACCGGCTTGCTGGGCCAGCTGTCTTGCGCAAAGGAAATCCCCGTCGAGGCCAATAGTCCTGCGGTGCCACCCAGGACGATGAATTCACGTCTTTTCATGTGCTTCCTCCTGCTTGCCCGATTTCAGATGCCCGGGTTTCGCTGTGATCAACCTAGCCCACCAAGGTGCCCGCCCAAATTCATGACGCTGACCGTTTCATCTCTCGAAACACCCGGCCCTAGCCCTCCCCGCAAGCCAGCGGTCTTCCCCGGCATGGAAGGCGGCAAGTTCGTCCGGCCGGTCGTCCCCCAGCAGATCCTGGTTGACCTGGATGCCGCGGCTGCGCTGGATATAGGTCAGAAACTTGTAGGAGGGCCTCATGGTATCGAGCAGGGCGCGGTCAATCGGCAATGGGGCGGACGAAAAGACCGGCGCCATGGTGTCGCGCTCGAACAGGACGTGGAAGCTGGCCAGCTTCCATTCCCCGGCCTCACGCACGGCCCGGGAGAAAAACCGGCAGAACACCTGAAAGTCGATCTCGGTGCCGTCCAGCGTCGCGCGATTGAAGATCATGGCTGGACTCTCCACGGTCGCCCGATCACCCCGCACCAGGGCGAAGGCCGGGAACACCCAGTGCTTGCTGTTGCCGGTGTTGCTCATCCATTTACGGCTTGCCTCGACATAGGCGTTGCCACCGGTTCCGTCATACCAGCTCGTGCGGACATAGGCGTCACGGTGGAAGCATGCCGCCATGACGTCGAAACGGCGCTGGTCGCGCGCAAATCGCTCCCGGCGAACGAGGTCGAACAGACTCTCGCGATCGAGATGGTCTTGCAGGCGTTTGTCGCCGATGGAGGTCATGTCCGTTCCTGATGTTTGTCGCGGGTTGCTCGCCACCCTGCCCCTGTGTCAATCGACTTCCTGCAGGCCTTCCTCCCGCACCCGGCGGAACGAGGGTAGCAGGATCGATACCAGCAGGACCGCGGCGATCAGCAGCGTGCCAATGCTCACCGGACTGGTGAAGAAGACGCTGGCATTGCCATGGGAGATCAACAGCGCGCGGCGCAGATACTCCTCCGCCATCGGCCCGAGAATCAGCGCCAGGATCAACGGCGCCGGCTCGGCGCCTGCCTTGCGGAACACATAACCCAGCACGCCAAAGAGCGTCATCAGGTAGACGTCGAAGGCGCTGTTTCTGATGCTGTAGACGCCGATGGCCGTGAACACGCAGATCAGCGGGAACAGATAGCGGTAGGGGATGGAGATCAGCCTGGCCCACAGCCCGACCAGCGGCAGGTTGAGAATGAGCAGCAGCAAATTGCCGATCCACATTGACACCACCAGCCCCCAGAACAGTGCCGGTTGCTCAACGAGGATATTGGGGCCGGGCTGCACGCCCTGGACGACCAGCGCGCCGATCATCAGGGCCATGGTCGCAGTGCCCGGCAGGCCAAGGGTCAGCATGGGAATGAAGGCGGTCTGCGCTGCGGCATTGTTCGCCGCTTCGGGCGCAGCGACGCCCTCGATAGCCCCTTTGCCGAACTCATCAGGGTGGTTGGAAATCTTCTTTTCGAGGGCATAGGCAGAGAACGAGGACAGCAGCAGGCCCGCCCCCGGCAAAACGCCCAGCAGGACACCGATGCCCGTACCCCGCAGGATCGGGCCGGTCATCCGCCGCCAGTCGTCGCGGGTCGGAAACAGCGAACTGACCTTGGCGATGCTGGCAGCGCGGGTACTCTCGTTTTCGAGGTTTGCAAGGACATCGCCCAATCCGAAAATGCCGGTGGCAATGACGACGAAGTTCAGCCCGTCCATCAGATCGGGCGAACCGAACGTATAGCGGGCCGCGCCTGAGTTCACGTCGGTGCCGACCATCCCCAGCAGCATGCCAAGGAGCACCATGCCAAACCCGGTAAGCAACGAACCCGACGTCAGGACCATCGAGGTAACAAGGCCCAGCACGATCAGCGAGAAATATTCAGTGGGACCAAAGCTCAGCGCCATGCCTGCCAGAAGGGGCGCGGCAATCACGATGAACAGGGTGCCCACGGTGCCGGCAAAGAAGCTGCCGATAGCGGCGGCGGCCAGGGCGCGGCCCGCCTTGCCCTGCTTGGCCATGGCATGGCCATCGAGCGTGGTCACCACCGAGGAGGCCTCGCCGGGCAGGTTCATCAGGATCGCCGTGGTCGAGCCACCATATTGCGAGCCATAGAAGATGCCGGCCAGCATGATCAAAGCCGTGTCGGCGGGCAATCCGAACGTGAATGGCAGCAGCATGGAGATGGTGGCGATCGGCCCCAACCCCGGCAGCACGCCGACGGCGGTGCCGAGCAACACCCCGGCAAAGCAATAGGTGAAATTGGTGAGCGTGCTGGCCGTCTGAAGGCCGAGCAGGAGCCCGCTGAAAATGTCCATGTCGAACTCCGGGAGTTATCAGGGGGCGCCCAGGACCGGCAGCCAGCTACCGACCAGCGGTATGGGCAGGCCCAGCAGGGTGACGAACAGAATGCCGCAGACGATCGAGAAAACCGCAGCTCCGGCCACTGCCTTCCAGCTCCACTCGAAGCGAACGCTGGCCGTGGCCGCGCCGATGCACAGCAACAGCACGGCGAGCGGCAGGCCCAGCTTGTCGAGCAGGAAGCCGAAGGCAATGATCGCGCCCGAGACGATGAAAAGCGGCATCGAGCGCGCCAGGCGGATAAGCTCCGACATGCCGAGGCGCGCGCGCAGCAGAATGCCGATGCCGGTGAGGGCCAGCAAGGCGGAGATCATGATCGGAAAAAAGCCCGGCCCCATCCGCCCCGGCGTGCCGAGCGGATAGTCGAGGCCCATCAGCAGGGCCGCCATGCCAATGGCCAGGAACAGGCCTCCCTGAACGACATCCTGAGTTAACTTCACGGGCACTCCTCCTGTGCTGACGCTTCGTTTGCCGGTCTTGCGCCGGCGTGTGCCTGCCTAGCCGGAATAGCCCAGCACGGCCTTGACCTCGAGATATTCCCGGAAGCCATAGATACCGAATTCCCGGCCATTGCCGGACTGCTTGTAGCCGCCGAACGGCAGGCTGCGGTCGAAGGCTGCGCCATTGAGATAGACACGGCCGGCCCGGATGCGTTTGGCCACCCTGAGCGCGCGCTCGGGATTGGTGGACTGGACAAAGCCGGCTAGGCCAAAGGGCGTGTCATTGGCGATCTCGATCGCCTCGTCCTCGGTCTCATAGTTGAGGATGGACAGAACGGGACCGAAAATCTCCTCGCGCGCAATGGTCATCTGCGGCGTGACATTGCCGAATACCGTGGGGTGCACAAAGTAGCCGTGGTTCATCTCGGCCGGGCGGCCTGGCCCACCGGCGACCAGCGTCGCCCCTTCGTCGATGCCGGCCTGGATGAGTTTCTGCACCTTGTCGAACTGGCCCTGGCTGACCAGCGGGCCCAGCGTCGTTTCCGGCAGCAGCGGATCGCCCAGACGGATAGCGGCGACAGCCGTCCGCGCAGCGTCGAATGCAGCCTCGCGCTGTGAAACGTGCACCAGCATGCGCGTGGGCGACTGGCAGTTCTGGCCGGCATTGGTGTAGCAGGCATGCACCCCGGCGATTACCGAGGCGCGCAGGTCGGCATCATCGAGAATGATGTTGGCCGACTTGCCCCCGAGTTCCTGCGCGACGCGCTTGACCGTGGGGGCGGCGAGCGTCGCCACGCGAATGCCGGCCCCGGTGGAACCAGTGAACGATACCAGGTCCACCTCGGGATGGGAGGCGAGCGCTTCGCCGACCGTGGGCCCGTCGCCATTGACGAGATTGAACACGCCCGGCGGCAGGCCGGAATCATGGATGATCTCGGCCAGGATCATGGCGCTGAGCGGCGCCATCTCGCTGGGTTTCAGCACCACGGTGCAACCGGTCGAAATAGCGGGCGCGACCTTGGAGGCAACCTGGTTGAGCGGCCAGTTCCATGGTGTGATCAGCCCACAGACGCCGATCGGCTCGTGGCGCACGATGCCGGGCCCCATGCGCTCCTCGAAGGCAAAGCTGCCGAGGACGCGGACCGCCTCCTCAAAGTGGAACAGCGCAACCGTCGCCTGGCGCTCGGTGGCAAAAGTGATGGGCGCGCCCATTTCGAGCGTCATGGTGCGGGCCAGTTCGGGAAGGCGGGCGCGGAAACCGTTGATGATGCCGCGAAGCCAGCCAAGACGCTGCTCGACACTGGTTTGGGAATAGCTGGCGAAAGCGCGGCGGGCCGCCTTGGCAGCACGGTCGACATCAGCCGAAGAGCCCAGGCTGATCCTGGCGAAGGTTTCCTCCGTCGCCGGGTTGACCACGCCAAGTATCGCGGGAACGGCGGGATCGACCCACTTGCCGTCAATATAGAATTTCAACCTGTCCATGCCGGCCTGCCTTGTGCCCTTCGGGCAATTACTGCCTCAGTAGTAGATCACCCGCCCCCAGCCGCAACGCGCAAGGCGGCGCGTTCCGTCAGGCGACGGCCCAGTCACAGATGCCGTCCCTCGTCCACCGGCACGACAATGCCAGTCGAACTGGTGAGATCGACGATGCAGGCAATGACGGCGCGCGCCACATCATCGGGTGTGGTGAGGTGGCCAAGCGGCAACCGCTCGGCCGTCTTTTGCAACTGCTCGCGTGTACGGCCTGGTACGAAGCCGGTATCCACGCCGGCCGGGGAAACCGAAAACACGCGCACCCTGGGCGCCAGCACCTTGGCCAGCGCAATGGTCAGGGCGTCCACGCCCGCCTTCGCGGCTACATAGGCGAGGCTGCTGCCCATGCCCGTGCGCGCTGCAATCGAGGAGACATTGACGATTGCCGCACCATTGCCGCGCTCAAGCAGACCGCGGAACGCGCGCACCATGGCGAAAGGCCCACGCAAATTGATCATCACCGTATGGTCGAATATCTCGTCGCTCAGGGCGGCAAGATCGGCGGCGGCAACCGGCGTCGTGGAGCCGCCGGAATTGACCAGCGCGTCGAGGCTCCCGAACCGCTGGTCGATGACCGTGGCGGCTTGGGTGATGGAATCGGCATCGTCCATGGCAATGCGCATGGCCAGGTGGCCACTGCCCGCGAGGCCCGAAACAACCTCGTCAGCCAGGGCCGACCGGCTGTTATAACCAATGATCACTGTCGACCCCAACGCTGCCAGACGCGCCGCCGTGGCCCGGCCAATGCCGCTGCTGCCGCCGGTAATCAGCACCGTTCGCGGCACCGCAAGCGGCGGAATCTCAATCAATGGCATGGCGATCTCCCCTCTCCTCGCAGCGCCCCAATGTCAGGCACCATAGTCCTTGAGCGCTGCCGTGGCGGCCGAGCGGATGAAGCCATGGTCGCTTGAAATCACCATGGCCGACGCGCCGATCGACGCGGCGAACTCAAAATCGGACTTGCTGGTCGGCAGCATCATGAGCGGCGTATTGGCCGCTTTGGCGGCCGCAGCCACGTGCCGGCTGATCTCGGCGACCTTGGTGGCTGCCTCAGGATCATCGCGGAACGAGGCGGTCAGATCACCCCGCCCGATGAACAGCGCGTCGATACCATCCACCCTGGCGATGTCGCCGGCGATGTCGATGGCGTGCTGGTCCTCGATCATGGGGATAACGGCAATCTGGCTGTCCTGCAGCGCCATATGCTTCACAGGTCCCGCGCTGCCCCAGTTGCTGGCCCGCGACAGGCCGACAAAGCCACGGCTGCCGCCCGAATAGTGGCTGGCGCGGACAATGGCAGTCGCTTTCTCCACCGACGCTACATGGGGCACCATGATGCCCATGGCCCCGGAATCGAGCGCGGAAAGCACCTTGGCCTCGGTGAATTCGGCAATGCGAACGACAGGGGCGAGGTTGGAGGCGCGCGCCGCAAAAATCATCAGCTCGGTCATGCCCCGGTCGAGGGCGGCATGCTCCTGGTCGATGATGATGAAGTCATAGCCGATCTGCCCCAACATCTCGATCACCTGCGTTGTCGGCAGCTTGACGAAAGTGCCGAACATGCGCTGACGGTCCAGCAGGCGTTGGCGGAACGAGGAAAAGTGGGGGCGCTGGTCGGACATGTGATCTCCTTGTGCGCCCTTTCTACACAACAGCCGGCATGGCACCGATCTTGAACGGCCGCCGTTTCTCTGTGCGAAATGCATCGGCCTCATCGTTTCTGTAAGCGAAACGCCGGGCGAAACCCGTTGCCGCGACGACAGGGTGAGTGGGACCAAGGTCGCCAATGCGTTCCGTTGCAAGGACCCAAGACGTGGCCAATCCAACTATCCTCACCTGCGCGGTGACGGGCAATATTACGACGCTCGAACAGACCCCTTACCTACCGGTAACGCCGGAGCAGATCGCCAATGCCGGCCTCGAGGCCATCCGCGCCGGCGCCGCGATCATCCATATCCATGTGCGCCACGATGATGGCCGGCCCAGCATGGAGCTCAAGCACTACCGCGAAGTGGTCGAGCGCCTGCGCGCGGCCGAGGAGGACGTTGTCATCAACCTGACGACAGGGCCCGGACAGCGCTTCATTCCCAGCGAGGACAATCCGAGCGTTGCCGCCCCCGGCACGACGCTGATCCGCCCCGAACCCCGAGTCACCCATATCGAGGCCCTCCGGCCCGAGCTGTGCAGCCTCGATTTCAACACCATGTATTCGGGCACCTCGGTGGTCATCAACACGCCGACCAACCTGTCGATCATGGCCGAGCGCATTCAGGCCGCTGGCGTCCGCCCCGAAATCGAGGCCTTCGACAGCGGCGATATCCAGCTCCTCAACGACATGGTGCGCCAGGGCCGGCTGGAAGCGCCGGTGTTTTGCCAGATCGTGCTGGGCATTCGCTATGGCGCGATCGCCACGCCCGAAACGCTCGCCTATCTCAGGAACCTGCTGCCGGCTGGGTCGAACTGGGGCGGCTGTGGGGTGGGCCGCTTTGAATTCCCCATGCTGGCGCAGGCCTGGCTTCTCGGCGGCCATGTGCGCGTCGGACTGGAAGACAACATCTTCCTGGAAAAGGGCGTGCTCGCCAAGAGCAATACCGAGCTGGTCGAGAAGGCGGTGCGCATCGTGCGCGACCTGGGCGGCACCATGGCCACTCCCGGCGAGGCCCGCGAAATCCTCGGACTGAAGAAGCAGGCGCCCCGTCCGGAGTGAGACCGCTACCGTTTGGCGTCAGCGCACAAGACAATCGAAGGAAGGACCACCATGTATACCGCTAGCGATCCCCGATCCACTCTGGCCGGAAGCGGGCCAAAGCCTGAGGCCAACTGGGTGCACACAAGCTTTTTTGGTTCCCAGCTGGCCCTCTTTTACGGAACCGAGCCCCAGGTCAGGGACGCCAGTAGCGAGACCTGGATCAGCCGCGGGCAGAATTTCGTCGTGGCCTATAGCAAGGGCCTGCAGGACGGTGCCTTTGTGCGCAGCGCGCAGCCCGATGAATATGCCGTCATCATCCCCGAGGCAGAAACGCGGGTCGAGATCACGACCGACGCCGGTACCGAGGTCGTTCCGGGATATTCCGTGGTCTTTATCCCACCGGGCAACAGCACCATCCGCATGTTGACCCCAGGCACGATCATCCGGCTTCTGACGCCAAAATCGGAGGACATGGCCAACGCAGCTTCGAACGCTGAGGCATTTCGGCAGGTGCATCCGAACGTGCCGCCGTTCCAGCCCTGGCCCGAACCGGCTGGCGGCTTGAAACTGCGGTGGTACACACTGGATGTGCCGGAGGATCCTTCCCGCTTCGGCCGCATCTACCGTTGCACCACCTTCATGGTGAACTTCCTCACCCCCCGCATCGGTCCGCGGGCCCGTGACAATGTCTCACCGCACCACCATGATGATTTCGAGCAGTGTTCACTGGCACTCAGCGGCGCCTTCACCCACCATCTGCGCTGGCCGTGGACGACCAACATGAATGTCTGGCGCGAAGACGAGCACCTCTATTGCGAGTCACCGTCGGTCTGCGTGATCCCGCCGCCCTCAATCCACACGACGACCGCCGAGGGTCCCGACGTCAACCAGCTCGTCGATATCTTCTCGCCACCGCGCCTGGATTTTTCGGCCAAGCCTGGCTGGGTGTTGAACGCCGACGACTATCCCATGCCGACACCCTGAGACGAAGCAGCCCTCTCCCGAGATCTCAAAAAGCCGGGATGCTTGATGCATCCCGGCTGTTCTTATTGATTGGTAGGGAGGCGCTGAGTTGGCTGATGTCAGGGTGCCAGGCCAACGAGGCGCGCGGGATTGTCCGCGACCATGGTGCGCACATCGGCCTCGCTGAAGCCCAGGGCCAGGCATAGCTTGATGGCCTGCCGCATACCCTCGACCGGCGTTGGATTATCGACCTGGCCGAGATCCGAGCCGATGGATGAATTCGCGACGCCCGCTGCCTCGATATGCTCCTTGAGCTCCTGGGGCGAATACACGTTGAAGCGCGAGTCGACATACATCGCCGCCGACTGTTCGACGATCACCCCCAATTTGGCGAAGTCGGCAATGTCGGCATAGGTGAAGTGCAGTCCATACATCGGATGGTTGATCAGCAGGCGCTTGATGCCACGACTGCGCGCCTCGTCAAACAGCTTCCAGATTTCCCAGACATGCAGGTGCCCCGACGACAGGATCACGTCGAACTCGGCGACCTTGTCGAGTATCTGCTTCACCGAATCCAGAATGTTGCCGAGTTCATCGACCACGGTCAGAGCCGGCGAAGCCATCAACTGGACATTGGACACGAGCCGCGACTTGCGATGTGAACTTCTGATGTGATTGGCGGCCTGCGCCGTTGGCATCCAGATCAGCTTGGCGCCCATCTTTAGCTGCGCATCGACCACATAAGGGTTGAAGCCGCCCGTGGAATTGTTGAGCACCAGGCCGCTGAACATCGAGAAGTCCGGATTGGCAATCAGTCGTTCCATCAACGGAATGAACGGCGCTGCGGAATAGTGGTGATCCTTGAACAGCACGCCGCGCATACCGGCCGCGATGGCCTCCTCGGCCGCCTGCAAATGGTCAAGCTGGCGCGGCATCGTGGATGGGCCGGAATGGACATGAAGGTCGATCGCGCCCCTGAGCAACCTCGCAGCAAGGTCCTCATCGACCCCCGCCATGAGGCGTCGCGCTTCTTCCCGGTTCTGCTCGCTCGTCGCCATTATGCTCTCCCGCATTGTACCGGTTCGGCATAGTGGTTGACGCTGGCGCGTCTCAACCTATAGTCCGCCCTGTTTCGTGCTACGAAACGAATTGCAGTCTCTCAGGGAGGGGTGCCGGTGGGTATCAGATCGATCGAACGCTGTTTGAATGTCCTGCTGGAATTGAACCAACAGCCGATAAACACGATCGCGCAGTTGCATGCCCGAACGGGCCTGCCCAAGCCCACTCTTGTCCGCATCCTCAAGACGCTCGAGGAGGCAGGTTACGTCGAGAACGACTCCCGCCAGGGCGGATATCAGGTCAGCGCCATGGTGACCTCGCTCAGCTCGGGATATCACAAGGGGCCTCTCGTCGTGGAGGCAGGTCGCGCCTGGGCCCTCGCCATCACCCGCAAGCACAAGTGGCCCATTGCCATCGCCCTGCCCGCCTATGACAGCATGGTGGTGCGCTTCAGCACGGTGCCCGACAGTCCGGTTTCGCCATTTCACAGCACGGTCAACATGCGCCTGCAAATGCTGACCCGAGGCCTGGGACTGGCCTATGCCGCCTTTATCGAAAGCGAAGAGTTCGACCTGATCCTCGACGTGCTGATGAAATCCGACGACCCCGAGGACGGGTTGAGCCACCATCCCGACCAGATCAGGCGATTGCTGGCACATATCCGCAAGGTTGGCTACGCAACCCGCTCCTCAATGGTCGAGCCGCGCAACTCCAACACCATTGCAGTGCCGATCATCAGCCACGAAGGACGCGTTCTCGCAAGCCTTGGCCTGACCTACTTCAAGTCCGCCTTCGCTTCCGAGCTTGAGGCCTGCGAGCGGTTCGCGCCCATTCTGCAGTCAGCCGCGATCGCCATATCCGATGACCTCGACCGACTGTCGAAGAACATGTCGGTCGATGTAACGGAGTTCGGCTCCATCGCCTGACGCGCCCTAGGGGCGCTCGGCTGCATGATCCGCACTGACCGCCAGGACGACCTTCCCCAGCTGTTCATTGGCGTCGAGCAGGGCGTGGGCCTGCCGCACCTCTTCGAGCGGGAAAACGGCGTGAATCCGGGTGACCATCCGTCCGTCCGTCAGCAGCGGCCAGGCCGCTTCCACCAAAGCCTTGGCGATCCGACCCTTATAGGCCGCGGGTCGCGGTCGCAGCGTCGAGCCGGTCAGGGTCAGCCGGCGACGCACGAGATCGCGGATATTGACCTCCGCCGTGGCGCCCTGGTGGCTGGCGATGAAAACCAGCCGGCCATCGGGGGCCATCAAATCCAGTTGTTGCTGCACATAGGGGCCGGCCTGCGCATCGAGAGCCACGTCGAGGCAATGCTCGCCGGCATGCTGCCGGATGGCATCGGCCCAATCCTGCCGATAGTCGAACACGGCGTCAGCGCCTAGCTCAAAACAGGCTGCGCGCTTTTCGGCACTGCCCGCAGTGGCGAAGACGCGGGCGCCGCGCAGCAGCTTGGCCATCTGGATGCCGGCCATGCCGACGCCGCTCGTGCCGCCCTGGATCAGCAGCGTCTCCCCCTCGGCCAACCGGCCAAGCCAGATGATATTGTTCCACGCCGTAAAGAAGGCCTCAGGGAGGGAAGCCGCCTCAATGAAGCTGAGGCCGGCTGGTATCGGCATGCATTGCACCGCCGGGACGACCACGAAATCCGCATAGGCGCCGCCATTGGTCAGCGCACACACGAAATCCCCCACCTTGGGCGAATCGACCCCTTCGCCGATAGCGGCTACCCTTCCCGCGGCGTCGAGCCCAGGGATATCGGTCACACCCGGCGGCGGGGGATAGAGTCCGCGCCGTTGCTGGATATCGGGACGGTTCACGCTGGCGGCATAGACCTCCAGCAGCACTTCGCCCGGACCGGGTACAGGGACCGCCCGCTCGACGATGTCGAGGACTTCCGGCCCACCTGGCCGGGTAATTTGAACGACACGCAAACTCGCCCCTCCTTGCTTCTCCAGCCCCGCTATCACTTTGCGACGCGACCGCATATCGGCGCATCTCGCGTTTTCGCAGGATGAAACGCGAGCGCCGAACGGCGCCGGTCATTCCGCCAGCCGAAACTGCGGCTGATCCACCTTGTTCCCCAGCCCTCCTGCCGCGAGGGTTGGGTGTCGACTCGGCGACCAAGTAACGTCAGAAATCGATCACCACCCAACGAACTGCCGAGCCATGACCATACATTCCGACCTCCTCGCCGCCTTGATCTTCCTCGTCTTTGGCACACTCGCCCTGGCCATCGGCTATAGCTATGGCTTTGGCACCCTGGCCGCGCTGGGTTCGGGCGCCATGCCCATGCTGGTTGGCGCGGGCCTGTTCGCCATGGGCCTTGTGCAACTGGTGCAGACCAGCGCCGCTCGCCGCAAGGGGCAGCAGGTCGTCTCGGCTTTTTCTCGCCGGGAGACACGGCCGCTGTTGTTCATTCTGAGCGCCATTCTGGCGTTTGGGCTGCTGATCGACCGCGTTGGACTGCTGCCATCGCTGGCGGCGCTGGTCGGCATCAGCTGGTTCGCCGATGAGAGCGGTCGCAAACGCGAGTTGCTCGGTGTCCTGCTGGCCGTAGCCGCACTCATCGTCGCCATCTTTTACCTTGGCCTGGGCATCCCGTTCCGCCTCGTCGCCTGGAGATTCTGAACATGGACCTCATTTCCTCGCTGGCCATGGGCCTGCAGGTGGCGGTGACGCCGGTCAACCTGATGTACTGCCTGTTGGGCGTCACCCTGGGAACCGCCATTGGCGTCTTGCCGGGTGTTGGCCCCATCATCACGATCTCGCTGCTGTTGCCGCTGACTTTTGGCCTCACGCCCGAAGCATCAATCATCATGCTTGCGGGCATTTTCTACGGCGCTGCCTATGGTGGCTCCACCACCTCCATTCTGGTCAATCTACCCGGCGAGGCATCCTCGGCCGTGACCTGCATCGATGGGCACCAGATGGCGCGGCAGGGACGCGCCGGCGCCGCGCTCGCGGTTGCAGCGCTGGGCTCGTTCTTCGCCGGCACCGTGGGCACACTGCTGATCGCGCTGGCCGGGCCACCCCTTGCCGGCATCGCCATGCGGTTCGGCGCTGCCGAATATGCCGCCCTGGTCTTTGTAGCACTGCTCAGCACCGCAGCGATGACGCGCGGCGGCGTGATCAAGGGGATCGGCGTTGCCTTGCTGGGCATGGTCTTTGGCACCGCGGGCTCGGACGTTTCAACCGGCATGTTCCGCTTTACCTTCGGCATTCCCGAACTGCGCGATGGCGTTGAATTCGCTGTCCTGGCCGTGGGCCTTTTTGCCGTGGCCGAGATCATCGGCAATATCGGCGAACCACAGGGTGAGGCCGTGGCCTCAAGCAAGATCGGCCGGCTCTGGCCGACCCGCGACGACTTCCGGCGCTCCTGGCCCGCCGTGCTGCGGGGCACCGGGCTCGGTTCCTTGCTGGGCGTGCTGCCCGGCGCCGGCCTCGCCATGAGCTCCTTCACCGCCTACATGATGGAAAAAAGCGTCTCCAGGCAACCGGAGCGCTTCGGCCTTGGCGCCGTCGAAGGCGTCGCGGCCCCCGAGGCCGCCAACAACGCCGCCTCCCAGACCGCGTTCATTCCGACGCTGCTGTTGGGCGTCCCCGGCAGTCCGACCATGGCGCTGATGCTGGGGGCCTTCATGATCCACGGCGTCCAGCCCGGTCCGCGCATGATGGGCGATCACCCGCAGCTGTTCTGGGGGCTGATTGTCTCGATGTGGGTCGGCAACCTGTTGCTGGTCGTTCTCAACCTGCCGCTGATCGGCCTGTGGGTCCGGCTGCTGCGGGTCCCCTATCACTGGCTCTACGTCTTCGTGCTGGCCTTTGCCTGTGTTGGGGTATTCACCCTCAGTTCGTCGGCCTTCGACATCTATTCCCTCGTCTTCTTCGGCGTGCTTGGCTACCTGCTCAAGGCGGCAGGCTGCAATCCGGCGCTGTTCATTCTCGGCTTCATCCTGGGCCCGATGTTTGAGGAGAACTTCCGTCGCGCCATGACCCTGTCGCGTGGCGATCCTCTGGTATTCCTCGAGCGCCCGATCAGCCTGGTGCTGGTGCTCATCGGGGTGGCGGTGCTCCTCGCCACGACCACTTCCTTCGTCCGCCGCGGCCGGGCCGAAGCAACAGACTAACCACCAATGCCAACCGCAAAAGAAGCTACGCCGCGACAGTGTTGCGGCGTAGCTTTTTTGCGTGGGCGTTCCTGACAGATTGCGGCGTGTTCAGAGCGCGTCGCGTTTGGTGATGGGTCCAGGCAGTCCTGATGGTGAGCCTGTGGAACCACGCGATCGGGCGCTTGGAGACCCGTGTGCCATGACCTTGCCCTTCGACAAGCCCAGGACGAGGTCTGCTCCGTGAATCTGGTCTCTGCGCTGCGCCTAGCGCCGCAGCGGCGCCAGCAGAGCCTCGACGTCGGCAATTTCATCCATGCGCAGCAGGCCGTCGATGAGCTCGTCGGCCAGGTCAGGGGCGAGGAGGCCATCGATATTGGAGCGGAACTTTTCGATATAGACTGCCTCGCTGGCCGGATTGCGCGCCGTGCCCAACATATCTTCCACCGTGTGGGTGAGCACCCGCCCGTCGGCCAGTTCGACCGTCACCACGCCCCGGGAGCGACTGGTGTCGGCTGCGGCGATGGGATCGGGCAGATAGGTAACCTTGTCGGCCAGCAGGTTGATGACCGGATCGCGCAGGCTCGCTTCGGCATAGGCGGACTTGTCGAAGCGCCCCAGGGCCAGCGCCTCAGCCACGGTGTGCTGCAGGCTGATGCGGCCGTGCCAGGAGGTGCGGGGCCGCCGCTTGTCTTGCACCGGCTCGCATACCGTACGGAACGAGCGCGGCATGATCTCGCAGCGGATTTCCTTCACCGCTGCCGGATCCACGCCATATTGCTCGCGCAGTGCCAGCGCTGCGGAAATGAATGGCATCAAGGTATAGGCGCAGGGATAGAGCTTGGGGGCGATGTTGAGCACCTCCCAGCGCGAACCCAGTTCCCGGGTCAGCGCCGCGAAATCGAAGCTCTCGGCCGCCTGCACATGGCTGCGATACCAGCCGAAACGGCCCTCGAACACCGTAGCCGGGCCCGAAATGCCGTGCTTGGCCAGCGCGACCGCGCGCACGGCGGCGGACGCAGCAAAGCCCACATGCATGGTCTTGGTCGAGGTGCCATCCTCGAACGAGGCGATCGACCCCGCCGACAGGCTGGCGGCCGTGCCCACGGCATCGGCCATCTGCTGGCGCGGCAGTTGGCGCAACCGTGCTACGGCATAGGCGGCGGCAAAGACGCCATAAACGCTGGTGGGGTGAAAGCCCATTTCGTGCATGCGCACCGGGGTGACCATGCCGAGCCGGCAGACGATCTCTGAGCCAACGAGCAGCGCCTCCAGCAGCGCCCGCCCGGACATGGCGCCGGCCTGGGCTATCGGCAGGGCCGCCGCGGCGACGGCGCAGGTGGCATGAATATTGGTGGCAAGGTGAGTATCGTCGAATTCGAGCACCGCCGCGGCCACGCCATTGATGAAGGCGGCGCTGGCAGGCGCGGTTTGTTGCTTGTCCATCATGGCATGGGCGCCCCGCCCCCCGGCATCGGCGTCAGCGACGGCGCGGCGTGCCGAAGCCACGCTGGGATGGCTGTCGGAAGCGATCATGACGCCCACCACGTCGAGCAGCCGCAGCCGCGTATTGTGAATGACCTCGGCCGGAGCCGCGTCCAGCGAAAAGCCGATTGCCCAATCGGCAAGCTCGGAACTCAGGCCAGCCATTATCTACCTCGATATGCATCTGCAGGACATGGAAAAGCGTCGGCCGGCAGCATGGTTCTGGTGCTGCCGGCCGTCATATGGCGCGTGATTATTTGGCCAGGCCCAGCCCGGTCAATATCTCGTCGAAGCGCTCAAAGTCCGCCCGCAGTGCGGCGTCGAGTTCGGCACTGCCCATGAACCGCGGTGAAACGCCTGCCTTGGTCAGCTTGTCGATGAACTCGGCATCGGCGCTGGCGTCCTTGAGCGCGGTCTCGACCCGGCTCACGACTTCTGCCGGCATGCCTGCCGGCCCCATGATCATCTGCCAGCCAGTGCCGCTGATGCTGTTGTAACCGACGGAAGCGAGCGCGGGAACATCGGGGAATTCAGGCAGTTGTTCGCCGCCGGGAACGGCCAGCGCAGTGACTGTGTCCTGCCGTGCCTGCGGCACTGCAGCGGCATCCATCATGAACTGCACGTCGCCGGCAAGCACCGCCTGCACCACGTCCGCAGCACCCTTGTAGGGAATATGGGTCGCCTCAAGGCCCATGGCGCTGAGCATGTCCACCGTCGCCACATGGCCGGTCGAACCGACGCCGACCGAGCCATAGTTCAACTCGCCGGGATGTTCCTTGCCATAGGCGACAAACTCTTCGACGGTCGTGACCGGCAGGGATTTTGACGCCACCAGCATGCGCACCGCCTCGCTGATATTGGCGATTGCGACAAAGTCCTCGAAGGGCTCGAAGCCGACATCGGCAAGATGGGGGGCCGTGGTGAAGATGGCATTGCCTGCCAGCAGCAAGGTGCTGCCATCGGCAGGCGCGCGCGACGCCTGCTCTGCGCCGATCGTGCCGCTGGCGCCGCCGATGTTCTCGACGACGACGTTCACCCCGAGGCGTCGGCTGAGTTCATCGGCCACCAGACGCCCGACGATGTCACCAGCGCCACCGGCCGCATAGGGCACGATCATGGTCACCGTGTCGGCTGGATAGGCCTCCTGCGACACAGCAGGCGCGCTGCTCGTCGAGATCAGCAAGGCTGCCACCACTGCGGCGCCCACGGCTTTCATTTTGGTCTGCATTATTGTTTTTCCTCCCGTGCATAGGGCACTACCCCAGCATGCCATTTCCGAGGAGATAGCGCACATGGTGCTGCGGCGCATTCCGTTCAGCGAAACATATGGCTGTGGCACCGTGGTTGTGGCTGGTCGGTTATCGCAGGGTCTTCGAGCGTCAAACTTCAGAAGGTCGGGGACCGGGCCGATAGGCTTCTGCATCTATTTTGCCCAACGCACCATCCGCGCTCACCAAAATTCGTGCGTCCTGTTCCAAGGGTTAAGACGTTGAGCCACACACAGCTTGCAGCGCTGGATTTTTTGCGTAGCGCCACAATGTCAGCTAGAGAGACGGCAATCTGGGGGATGTCTTGGTGAACACGATGCGAGCGCGCGTGGTTGCGATATAGCCTCTGGTGTTCTTCGTATCCACGCAAGGCAGTTGAGGCCTCATGTCGACCAGAATTGTTCCCGTTATCCTCGCCGGTGGTCAGGGCACTCGTCTGTGGCCAATGTCACGGGCAACACGCCCCAAGCAGTTCATCGAGTTGATGGGCAACCGTTCGCTGTTCCAGCAGACCCTGGAGAGATTGGGCGGACTGGAGCAGTATGATGCACCCATCGTCCTGACCAATGAACAATACCGCTTCGTTGTTGCCGAGCAGGCCCAGGAAGCCGGCATTGCGCTCGGGGCCATTCTGCTCGAGCCAGCAGCGCGCAATACCGCCGTCGCAATCGCATCTGCGGCCCAATACGCGCTCAGCCAGAACGAAGATGCAGTGCTTCACATTCTCGCCTCCGATCATGCCATCACAACTGACGGAGCCTATTATGACGCCGTCAAAACGGCCGAAGCCGTCGCCCGCGACGGGTGGCTGGTGACCTTCGGCATTGTGCCTGCCGCCCCCGAGACGGGGTACGGTTACATCGCCGTCGGCGAGGCACTCGGTCGCGGCGCCAGCAAGGTTGGCCGCTTCGTGGAGAAGCCCGACCTGGCCAAGGCCGAGGCTTTCCTCGCCGATGGCAGCTACGTGTGGAATTCGGGCATGTTCATGATTGATGCCAGGACTTTTATTGCCGAGTGCGAGACCCTGGCGCCTGAAACGGCAGAAGCGGCGCGGCGGGCGGTCGAATTGGCACGGGTCGATCTGGACTTTGTTCGGCTGGACGCAGGCGCGTTCGAGCTGGCACCAAACATTTCCGTTGACTACGCCATCTTTGAAAAGACCAGCAAAGCGGCGGTATTGCCCGTCAGCTTCGCCTGGTCCGACCTTGGGTCGTGGGACGCGGTGTGGAAGGCGCACCAGGCTGACGCAGCAGGCAATGTCCTGCTCGGGCCAGCGCTATTGTCGAACACCACCAACTCCATGGTGATGACAAATGGAGCCCATGTTGTTGTCGAGGGATTGGACGACATCGCCATCATTGCCAGCGAAGATGCAATCTTCGTTGGCCGCCTGTCCCAGGCGCAAAGGGTCGGCGCATTGGTGAAGTCGCTCAGGGCCGACCCTGCCACGCAGGCTCTGACAGAGATCCACAAGACCAGTTACCGGCCATGGGGCGGATATTCATCGGTACTGATGGGTGACAGGTTTCAGGTGAAGCGGCTATTCGTCAAATCGGGCAAGAAGCTCTCGCTGCAAAAACACCACCATCGCTCCGAGCATTGGATCGTCGTCAAAGGCACTGCCGAGGTGACTATCGATGGCATTGTGTCGACGTTGAGCGAAAACCAGTCCATCTACTTGCCACTGGGGTGCGTGCACCGGCTCGCCAATCCCGGCAAAATCGAGCTCGAGCTGATCGAGGTCCAGACTGGTTCCTATCTGGGCGAAGACGATATTGTACGCATCGAGGATGATTTCGGGCGGGTTGGATGAAGTGAACATCGGCCCATTGGATCTGCTGATGACGATAGAACTGTAGCTCTACATTGTGACGTCCATGCAGGAGGGCGCAGGGGAGAGATCGTGATGGTCACGCACCTCTCAAAAAGCTCCGATTCGGCGCCCCAAATCCGGCAGCCGGCCGTCATCATGTTGGCCACGACTCGGTTCCTTCCCAAGTGGTACTGCGCCACTCTGGCGAGGCGCTACGGCTACAGATATGCTGACGCGGTGTCGGCAAGCTGTGCGGTATGTCAACCGGTCGCGCCAACCGGTGAATGCATGTTCTCCAGGAACCATTTATATGTATCGGCAATGCCCTGCTCGAGGCCGATCCTGGGTGACCAGCCCAAGCCGCGTATCACACTGGCATCCATCAGCTTGCGTGGCGTACCATCCGGCTTGGAGGTATCTCGGATGATTTCGCCTTGGTAGCCGACGACCGTTGACACCAGTTGTGCCAGCTCGAGAATCGAGATGTCTTCCCCTGATCCAACATTGACGTGCTCGTGACCTGAATAGTTTTTCAACAGGAACACCAGCGCGTCGGCACAGTCATCGGCATGCAGAAACTCACGGCGCGGCGTCCCCGATCCCCAGATCGTCACCGTCTCGCTGCCCGCAATTTTGGCTTCATGCGTCTTGCGGATCAGGGCCGGCAGCACATGGCTGGAAGTCAGGTCAAAATTGTCGCCAGTGCCGTAAAGGTTGGTCGGCATGGCAGAAATGTAGTCCCGGCCATATTGCTTGCGATAGGCCTGCGCCAATTTGATGCCGGCGATCTTGGCAATGGCATACCATTCATTGGTGGGTTCGAGCGGCCCGGTCAGCAGCGCGCTCTCCTGGATCGGCTGGGGTGCCATCTTTGGATAGATGCAGCTTGACCCCAAGAACAGCATCCGATCCACGCCGTTTTCATGCGCGGCCTGGGTGATATTGGCTTCGATGATCAGATTGTCGTAGAGAAACTCTGCCGGCAATGTCTCATTGGCCAGGATACCACCGACCTTTGCCGCCGCCATGACGATGGCATCGGGGCGGGCTTCGGCTAGAAAATCCTCGACTTGCGATTGTCGTTTGAGATCGACGCGGTCGCGGCCGGCCGTGATGACCTCGCAGGCTTCCGAAGCCAGTCGTCGCACCAGAGCGCTGCCAACCATGCCGCGGTGACCGGCGACCCAGACCTTCTTTCCTGCCAGGTCGTACATGTCAGGCTTCCTTCATCACCATCGAGCTCTGCATGACCTCTAGATCGGCCCGTACCATTTCTGCAGCCAGTTGCTGGACCGTGATCGATGGGCTCCAGCCAAGCTGCTGTTTGGCCTTGCTTGCGTCACCCAGCAGCAGTTCCACTTCGGTGGGTCGGAAATACCTTGGATCGACCGCTACGCGCAGTTCGCCAGTGGCGCGATCAACGCCGCGCTCCTCTAGGCCTGTTCCTTGCCAGTCGAGCATGATGCCGGCTTCTTCAAAGCTCCAGGTCACAAAGTCGCGCACCGGCGTCGTCACCCCGGTGGCCAGAACATAGTCATCGGGGATTTCCTGCTGCAACATCAGCCACATGCCCTCGACATATTCGCGCGCGTGACCCCAGTCGCGCTTGGCATCGAGATTGCCCAGATAGAGGCACTGCTGCTTGCCCAGCTTGATGGCAGCAACGGCACGGGTGATCTTGCGCGTCACAAAGGTCTCACCACGCAGTGGGCTTTCATGGTTGAACAGGATGCCGTTGGAGGCATGCATGCCATAGGCTTCGCGATAGTTGACGACGATCCAATAGGCATAGAGCTTGGCCGCAGCATAGGGAGAGCGCGGATAGAACGGCGTGGTCTCGCGCTGCGGTGTTTCCTGGACCAGGCCGTAGAGCTCGGACGTCGACGCCTGATAGAAGCGCGAACTCTTTTCCATTCCCAGTATGCGCATAGCCTCAAGCATTCGAAGCGCACCAATGCCGTCGGCATTGGCAGTATATTCAGGCGTTTCGAATGAGACCTGAACATGGCTCTGCGCCGCCAGGTTGTAGATTTCGTCCGGACGCGTTTCCTGAATTACGCGGATCAGGTTGGTCGAATCCGTCATGTCGCCATAGTGCAGGATCAGCTTGGGATCGACATCATGGGGGTCCTGATAGATGTCCTCGATCCGCCCCGTATTGAAGGACGAGGACCGACGCTTGAGCCCATGGACCTCATAGCCCTTTTCCAGCAGCAGGCGCGCCAGATAGGCGCCATCCTGGCCGGTGACGCCGGTGATCAAGGCTACTTTGGAATTCGACATGGCTGTTAACCCAATACTTGGTGTTGGCTGAAAGGCAGCTTGCTTTAGCGCACCACTCCCCAAAAGGCAGCGCCCTTATTGCTCTTTACAGGGGAATGCGACTGCGACAAGGCTAGATGCAGCTGCCGTGAGGTCGCTGTGAATATCCAGACCGCAGAGCTTGGCGCCAAGGCATGGTCAATTGCCAGTCCCACTTCGCCGGGGGAGTACGGACCTTACAACGTCGGGCGCGCAGCAGACATTTCTTCTCGCGCCCCAGCCCCGGCCGCTAGGACAGCTATCGCCAGCGGCAGCACTGCCGCCGCAGCCAGGATCCACTCGAAATCCGGCAACTGCACAGCTAGCACAGCTAGAGGCAGCGCCCACAGCAGGGTGGCAACGCCATAGACAATGGCAACGGGCCGATGGCCGAATCGCCGGGACAGGCGCTGGTAAGCGTGCTGCCGGTGCGCAGCCCAAGGTCTCTCGCCACGCGCCGCCCGGCGGACAAGGGTGACGGTGGCATCGCTGATGAAGACGGCCGCCATAGCCAAGACTGCGCCATAGCCCAAAATGCCACGGCCAACCAGGGTTAGCATCACCACGAGGATGACGAACGCGAGGAAGTTGGAGCCGGCATCACCCATGAAGATGCGGGCGGGCGGCCAGTTGCTGAGGAGAAAACCGGTGGAGGCCCCGACTGTGGCGACCCCGAGCAGCCAGACCGGCTGCCCGATCACGCCGCCCTCGGCCGAGAACCACAGACCCAATGCGCCGGCCAGGATCAGTATGGCCTGGCTACCGGCCAAGCCATCAATGCCGTCCATGAAATTGAACAAGTTGATCCACCACAGACAGGCGACGACGAGGAAAACGCCGAGCGCGGCCGCACTCAGTTGATAAAACCAGAACTGCAGTTCGGGTAGTGGCCACGCCAAGGCGACGGTAGCTGATACGACAACGATCTGCATGATCAGACGGATGGCAGGACTGAGGTCCCAGACGTCGTCAGCAATGCCCAGACCCGCAATAACGCTGCCGAGAGCCAGCCATAGAGCGGCACGGAGTGGAAACTGCCCCAGCAATACAAGCGCAAGGGCGCAGCCGACGACAGACACAGCCACCGCCGCCCCGCCACCGGTCGGCGTCGGCACGATGTGCGAGGACCGTTCGTTGGGAGCCTGCACGAGCCCAAGCCTGGGCGCCCACGCAATGAGCAGCCGCGTTATCGCCGAGCCGAGCAGGAGGGCGATCACAAACAACAGAAACGTACTCAAGCAAGCCATCCTGTTGCACGGGTAAAACGGCTTGTATGTGTCACTAGTAGGACCACAGCGTCAAGCGACTGCCAAGATCCACAGCCTTCCCTGGTGTCAGACGTTTAGGGCTTGCACACACTAGTTTATTCCGTTTACCGAGACAGGGCGCACCTCGGTGCGCGGTAGGAAATATTGGTGCGGATCTGCGAACACTCCCGCGCGTTTAGACCGGGCAATCGGTCATAGTCTTCAACCAGAGTACTGCTCACCATGATGCGTCTTATTTCAACGCTTGCAGGTTTACCCCGGCATTGGAAGCGTGTCGTCATGCTGAGCTTTGACATTTTTGCGCTCTCTGCCAGCCTGTGGATGAGTTTTGCACTGCGCTACGGACAGTGGTCTCCGCCGACCCGACCGCTCGATTTCCTTATTATCCTGTCCGCGCCGCTGGTGGCGATCCCAATATTTGTTCGCCTGGGGCTATATCGGGCTGTCATTCGATACCTGCCGGAGCGGGCGCTGTGGACCATCCTGCGGGCAACCACGCTGGCAACGCTGTGCTGGGTCGTGGTGATCTTTCTCTCGCAGATCACCGTCAGCTTTGTCGTGCCCCGTTCGGTGCCAATACTCTATTGGGCGCTGTCCACCATCGCCATTGGTGGCAGCCGCTTCATCGCCAAAAAGCTGCTTTGGCCCAATGGCAGCAACCGGCTGCAGAACAAGCCCATTGCCATCTATGGTGCCGGCGAGGCCGGGGCCCAACTGGCCAATGCACTGCGTCGCCAGGGTAATCACCGCATTGTTGGTTTTCTCGATGACAACAGGACGTTGCATGGCCGTGACGTCGCCAGCATCAGGGTGTTTCCACCGACAGATATCGGCATGCTGACCGAGCAGTACGGCGTCCAGGAAGTCATCCTGTCCATTCCCAACCTTACCGCCGCCCGACGCCGGGAAATTGTCGCCTACATTGGTGGGCAAGGGATCAAGATCAGGACCATCCCGCCCATTACCGACCTCGTTGACGGCCGCTACCTGGTCACCCAGATTCGCGAGATTGACATCGACGAATTGCTGGGCCGCTCATCGGTACCACCGGAACCCAAGCTGCTGCGCTCGATGATCGAAGGGAAAGCTGTCATGGTGACCGGGGCCGGCGGCTCCATCGGCTCGGAATTGTGCCGGTTGATCGTCAAGCTCGCGCCCAAGAGCCTGATCCTGTTCGAAGCCAATGAATTTGCGCTCTACAAGATTGAACGCGAACTCTGCGCCGACCAAACTGTCACCGTGGTTCCCATTCTGGGGTCAATCGTCAACCCGCAGCTTGTCGAACGGGCTATGGCTGATCACGCTCCCGACGTGGTGTTCCACGCTGCAGCGCACAAGCACGTGCCCCTGATTGAGGCCAATGCTCTCGAGGGTATCCGCAACAATGTGCTGGGCACCAAGATGGTATTGGATGCGGCTTACGCCGGCGGTGTCGCCAATTTCGTGCTGATCTCGTCGGACAAGGCGGTGCGGCCGACCAATGTGATGGGGGCGACCAAGCGCTGGGCCGAACTGCTGGTGGCGCAAAAAGCAGCGGAGGCCGCCGCAGCCGGCACCGGCCAGCGCTTTGCCGCGGTACGTTTCGGCAACGTACTGGGCTCCAACGGGTCGGTGGTACCGCTGTTCAAGGAACAGATCGCCAAGGGTGGCCCCGTCACCCTGACCGATCCAACCATGACCCGTTACTTCATGTCCATTCATGAGGCGTCTGAACTGATCGTCCAGGCGGGGGCCTTGTCCCAGGGTGGCGACATCTTCCTGCTCGACATGGGCAAGCCGATGCTGATCCGCGATCTTGCGGAGAATATGATCCAGCTGGCTGGGCTGACTGTGCGAGATGCCAATCATCCCGAAGGAGACATCGAGATTGTCGTCACCGGCAAGCGGCCGGGTGAGAAGATGTTCGAGGAGCTTTTCTACGACGAGAGTGCGGTCGAGACGACCGACCATCCAAAGATTCGTCGGTCGCCGAAGGAGAACGCGATCTCCATCGAGGCAGCTTTTGACGAGCTCATGGCGGCGGTGGAGGCTCAGGATGAGCCACGGGCCCGGCTGTGCCTGTTCAAGCTTATTGAAAAGCCGGCGGCCGCGTGACGTCGGCGGGCAGGGTTAGGGCGCTCGTAGGTGCCGGCGAGGCGCCTTTTCGCAGGACCGACGCACCCTGCCGGTCATTCACAGCTGACCATGTTTGGACTGGACGCTTGCGGTGCCCGGAGGGTAGACCACAACCTCCCCTTGGGCTCGCAGATTACTATATCCCGAGTCAGGCACACTAAGCTCGTGCCGGAATGGAACTGATTGAGGATTTTAGTGTCGAGCAATGATATCTCGCCAGTTGCGCGCGGAATGAGCAGGGCGATCCACGCCTTCTGGCAGAGGCTATCGCACCGTCGCCGCATGCAGTTTTTCGTGCTTGTAGGTTTGTCGTTGATCGCGTCAGTCGCCGAGGTTGCCAGCCTTGCGATGCTGTTTCCCCTGCTCATGCTTCTCACCACTCCGGAGCAGGCCCTCAGCCATGGCCTTATTCGCCGTTTTGCCGACTTCCTGAATATCTCCGACAATTCTGATCTGGCGTTTGCGGCCCTTGCGTCATTCATTGTCGCGTCGCTGGCCGCAGGCGTGGTGCGGTTTGTCGTTCTCATGGCAAACAATAAATACACATTTGGGCTAGCCGCCGAATTGAGCGAGCAGACCTATCGAAAATGCTTGTACCAGCCATACTCTGTACAATTGCAGAGGAGTTCGAGTTCGCTGATTGACGGCGTTATTCATAAGACCCTGGCCGTAACAACGAATGTTGTTTCTCAACTACTCGTCCTGATGACATCCACCTTGATCGGCACCAGCATTCTCATCACTCTTTTTGTTACCGACCCGATGGTTGCCGGCATCACTGGCGGCACATTTACTTTGGTTTATACCATCATCACCCTGACGGTTCGAAAGCAGTTGAAGCAGAATGGCGAAACGATCGCCCGCCAGTCGACTCAGGTGACAAAGGCCCTGCAGGAGGGGCTGGGTGGGATCCGCGACGTTCTGATCGACGGAACGCAGAACGTCTACGTCCAGGTGTTTCGGGCTGCAGACCGCCCGATCAAGGCAGCGCTTGCTCGCAACGCTGTCATTGCCGGATCGCCTCGGTTCATTGTGGAGACCCTGGGCATGGTTCTGATTGCAACACTCGCGTTCCTACTGATGGGACCAAACGGCGGCGCTGGTTCGGCCATCCCGACGCTTGGTGTCCTGGCACTTGGGGCCCAGCGCTTATTGCCCATGTTGCAGCAAAGCTACGCTGCCATTGCCACGATACGCGGCACAGAAGCGTCCCTGCGCGAAGTCATCGAACTCCTTGATCAGCCTGATGAGCCGGTCCAATCGGCCGAGTTGGTCAGCTTTGAACACAACATCCAGCTGAAAGGGGTTGAGTTTCAATACCCAACCACATCTGCGCCGGCTCTGCACAACGTGGATCTGACGATTGCCAAGGGTAGCCGCATCGGTTTGTACGGCGCGACGGGCGGTGGCAAAAGCACGACACTGGACGTCATAATGGGCTTGCTCAGTCCCACAGGCGGCAGGCTGCTGGTCGACGGCGTCGAGATAACAGAAGAGCGGCAGGTTTCGTGGCGGCGCCAAGTGGCGCATGTGCCGCAAGCAATCTACCTCTCAGATGGCACCATCGCGGAAAATATAGCCTTCGGCTTCCCGCGAGAACAGATCGACATCGAGCGATTGCATGCGTCGGCGACATCAGCGCAGATCGCTGACACCATCGAGAGTTGGCCGGACGGCTACAATACGAGGGTGGGTGAGCGCGGCGTTCGAATCTCGGGCGGCCAGCGTCAGCGTATTGGCGTCGCTCGTGCACTGTACAAGAGAGCTGATTTGATCATTCTTGATGAGGCAACCAGCGCTTTGGACAACAAAACCGAAAGCGCTCTCATCGCAGCCATTGAGTCACTTGGGCCAAATGTGACAATCATCATGGTGGCCCATCGCTTGAGCACACTGAGGAACTGTGACTGGCTGGTGGAAATCGAAGGCGGCAGCGTGAAGCGCATTGGCAGCTACGAGGATATTGTCGCCTAATCAGCGGAGGGGATTGAACTAATACCCCCCCCCCCCCCGAAAACGAGCCCCTTGTCGCCACAGACAGATACCGAGGTAATTTTGAAAGCGGTCATATTAGCAGGCGGGCTTGGCACCCGGATCTCCGAGGAGACCAGCATCAGGCCAAAGCCGATGGTCGAGATCGGTGGACGCCCGATCCTGTGGCACATCATGAAAATCTTCGGTGCCCATGGCATTACCGATTTCGTGATCTGCTGTGGCTACAAGGGCTACATAATCAAGGAATATTTCGCCAATTATTTCCTGCATATGTCGGACGTTACCTTCGACATGCAGAACAATGAAATGCTGGTGCATCAGCGTTATGCCGAGCCATGGCGGGTGACGCTGGTCGATACCGGCGAGAATACCATGACCGGCGGGCGACTGCGGCGCGTCCGCGACTATGTCAAGGATGAGGAAGCGTTCTGCTTCACCTATGGCGATGGCCTGGCCGATATCGACATCACCGCCCAGATCGCCTTTCACAAGGCGCATGGTAAACTTGCGACCGTGACAGCGGTGCAGCCACCCGGCCGCTATGGTGCCCTCGACATGAACGGCACGGCCATTCGCGGCTTCATCGAAAAGCCCCAGGGCGACGGCGGCTGGATCAATGGTGGTTACTTTGTCCTGTCGCCCAAGGTCATTGACGCCATTGATGGCGATTCCTCGTCCTGGGAGGGTGCACCCTTGCAGACCCTGGCCAATGCGGGCCAGTTCGAGGCCTATCGACATTCCGGGTTCTGGCAGCCGATGGACACGTTGCGGGAAAAAATGATGCTTGAAGAGCTCTGGACGAGCGGCAAGGCGCCGTGGAAGGCCTGGGCTTGACCTCTTCCCACTCATCCTTGGCCAGTCTGGCTGGCCGGCGCGTCTTTCTGACAGGCCACACCGGTTTCAAGGGCGGCTGGACAACCGCGCTTCTCCGTCGACTTGGCGCAGAGGTCTGCGGTTACGCCCTGCCCGCGGCCAGCACACCCAACCTGGCCGCATTGGGCAATATCGGCGGCTTGCTTGCCCAGGAAACCCTCGCTGACATTCGCGACGCCCAAACCCTGAGCCGAGCGATGCATCAGGCGCAACCAGACATTGTCATTCACATGGCGGCGCAGGCACTGGTCAGGCAAAGCTATATCGACCCCGTCGAAACCTGGTCAACCAATGTCATGGGCACGGTCAATGTGCTGGAAGCGGCGCGATCGGTCGCCAGCATCCGGGCCATTGTGGTGGTCACCACCGACAAGTGCTACGAAAACCGCGCTTGGGAATGGGGCTATCGCGAAACCGACCCGCTGGGCGGACACGATCCCTATAGCGCGAGCAAGGCGGCTACCGAACTGGTGGCGCAGAGCTACCGCAAGAGTTTTTTTAGCGACACCGGCACCCTGCTGGCCACCGCCCGCGCCGGCAATGTCATTGGCGGCGGTGACTGGAGCGCCGACCGGATCCTGGCTGACGCCGCTCGGGCGGCAGCGGCGGGCGAGCCACTGGTCGTCAGAAACCCACTCGCCACCCGGCCCTGGCAACATGTACTCGATTGCCTTTCCGGTTACCTTACCCTGGCCGGCGCCCTATGGGCGGGTGACCAGGCGGCTGCCTCCGCCTTCAATTTCGGCCCGGACAGCGCCGACAATGTCAGTGTCGGCGAGCTGCTCGACCGATTGGGGCGCCACTGGCCCGAACTCCGCTGGCGGCACGAAACCGGTCCAGTGCTGGCCGCGCCGCACGAGGCAGCCTATCTCTATCTGGACTCCAGCCGGGCGCGGCAGGCATTGCGCTGGCGGTCCAGATGGACATTGAACGAGGCCGTGCAGAAAACGGCGGAATGGTATCGGGCGGTCGAGCAAGAGCCCGCAGCGGCGGCCAGCCTGATGGTCGACCAGATAGACGAGTATCTCCAATGAGCATTGCAATGTGCATGTCCTGCGGCAGCCCCCTTTCCCGGGTGGTCTGCGACCTCGGCCTGTCGCCGATCTCCAACGCCTTCATCAGGGCCGAAGATGCGGCAAAGGGAGAGATGTTCTATCCGCTCAAGGCTTGCGTCTGTGAAAGCTGTTGGCTGGTGCAGCTGGAATCCAGCCCGGACTCGGGCGCCCATTTCCACGAGGACTATGTCTATTTCTCGTCCTTCTCCAGCGGCTGGGTCGGGCATGCGCGCCGCTATGTCGAGGCCATGACCGCCAGGCTGGCGCTGAACGCCTCAAGCCGGGTGATGGAACTGGCGAGCAATGACGGCTATCTGCTGCAGTTTTTCGTTCAGGCCGGCATTCCCGCGCTCGGTATCGAGCCCACCGCCAATACCGCCGCCGCAGCGCGGCTCAAGGGCGTCGAGACCCGGGAGATGTTCTTTGGCCGGCAGAGTGGCGCACAGCTGGCGGCCGATGGCTGGACGGTGGACCTGCTGCTGGGCAATAATGTGCTGGCGCATGTGCCCGACATCAATGACTTCGTCGGCGGCATGCCGTTGGTGCTGAATCCCGAAGGCGTCGTTACGCTCGAATTCCCGCACCTGCTCAATCTGCTGACACTCAACCAGTTCGATACCATCTATCACGAGCACTATACCTATCTCTCGCTGACCGCGCTGGAACCGATCTTTGCCCGCGCCGGTCTGCGCATTTTTGACGTCGAGACCATTCCGACCCATGGCGGCAGCCTGCGGGTTTTCGTCTGTCATGCCGCAGCGGGTCATGCGACGGCCCCGTCGGTACTGCAGATGCTTGAGCTGGAACGGGCCGAGGGATTGGCCAGCGGCGCCCGATTTGACGCCTTTGCCCAGGCGGTAATCGAGACCAAGCGGGCGCTGCTAAAATTTTTGATCGAAGCCGGCGCGGCCGGCAAGACCGTCGCGGCCTATGGCGCGGCAGCCAAGGGCAATACCCTGCTCAACTATTGCGGCATCCGTCCCGACATGGTGGCTTTCGTGGCGGACAAGAACCCGACCAAGCAGGGGCGGCTGCTGCCGGGTTCGCGCATTCCCGTGCTGGCGCCCGACGCAATCGCCACGCGCCAGCCGGACTACCTGCTCATTCTGCCGTGGAACATCCGCAACGAGATCATCGAGCAGATGGCGGAAATCCGCAGTTGGGGCGGACAGTTCGTGGTGCCGGTGCCGGCCCTGGAAGTGGTGCCGTGAAGTTCACCGAAACATCGCTGGCCGGCGCCTGTGTGCTCGAGATCGAGCCGCATGCCGATGAGCGGGGCTTTTTTGCCCGCACGGCCTGCAGCACGACCTTTGCCGAGCACGGGCTCAACGGCAACTTCGTGCAACAGTCAGTTTCGTTCAATGCCCATAGAGGTACCTTGCGTGGCCTGCATTTTCAGGCGGCGCCCCATGAGGAAGACAAGCTGGTCCGCGTGACCCAGGGCGCCATATTCGACGTCATCGTCGATATCCGCCAGGGCTCTGCCTGCTTTGGTCAGTGGTTTGGCGTTGAGCTGTCAGCGCGAAACCACAAGCAGCTCTACATCCCCAAGGGCTTTGCCCACGGCTTCCAGACGCTGGAGGACAATTGCGAGGTGCTCTATGCCATGACAGTACCGTTCCAGCCTGGCTCGGGCCGCGGCATTCGCTGGGACGACCCGGCGCTGAATATTGCCTGGCCAATGGGAAACCCTGCCATGATCGGCGCAAATGATCGCGACCTTCCAACACTTGCAGAGTGCCAGTTGCCATGACGCGTATTCACTATACCAAGCCCTCGATTACCGACCTGGAAGTGGCTTATGCCACCGATGCTGCGAGGAATGGCTGGGGCGAGAAATGCTACGAGTATATCGGCAAGTTCGAACGGGCCTTCGCCGCGCATCTCGGCGTCAAGCACGCCATTGCCACCTCGAGTTGTACGGGTGCCATTCATCTGGGCCTGGCGGCGCTGGATATCGGGCCGGGCGACGAAGTCATTCTGGCGGATATAAACTGGATCGCCTCTGTTGCGCCGGTGACCTATCTCGGGGCGACCCCCGTGCTCGTCGACATCCTGCCTGACACGTGGTGTCTGGATCCAGCCAGGGTGGAAGCAGCGATAACCCCGCACACCAAGGCGATCATTGCTGTCCATATCTATGGCAATCTCTGCGATATGGATGCGCTGCTGGATATCGGGCGACGGCACGGCATCCCCGTGATCGAAGATGCGGCCGAAGCAATCGGCTCGCAGTGGCTAGGGAAACGAGCTGGCTCCCTGGGCAAGTTTGGCACATTTTCTTTCCATGGGACCAAGACCATAACTACCGGCGAAGGTGGCATGTTCGTGACCAATGACGACGCTCTCTATGAGAGGGTCCTCACGCTGTCCAATCACGGAAGGGCACGCAGCCAAACCAAGCAGTTCTGGCCCGATGAGGTGGGCTACAAATACAAGATGTCCAACATCCAGGCGGCTATCGGGCTCGCGCAGGTAGAGCGGATAGAGGAACTGATCGCGGGGAAACGGCGGGTTTTCGGTGAATACCAAAACCGGCTTTCCCACCTGCCACTCAGCATGAATCCTGAGTTTGAGGGAACAACCAATGGGTACTGGATGCCGACCATCGTCATAGATGAGTCAGTTCCATTCTCGCGTGAAGAACTGCTGGCCGAGTTCAAGGAAGATGAAATTGATGGTCGCGTGTTCTTCTGGCCACTTTCCATGTTGCCATATTTTCCAGATAACCCGGAAAACCGGATAGCCCACGAACTTTATGAGCGCGCCATCAACCTGCCCAGTTATCACGACTTGGAAACGCAAAGTATCCAGCAGGTCTGCTCCATTATCGAGCGCGTTGTCAGGACGGCCACCCGATGACGGCCACTTCGTCGCTTAATGTAATGATCGCCGGCATAGGCGGCGCCTCCCTCGGGACAGAGCTGATGAAGTCTCTTCATCTTGCCGGTGGTTACCGCATATTCGGCTGCGATATCTCCTCTACGGCATTTGGTCTCTATGACGATCGCTTCGAAAAGACCTTTCAGGTCGACCGAGACAATTATATTGCCTCGGTGGTCGAGGCCTGCCAACAGGCAGATGCTCAGTGGCTGGTGCCAGGTGGTGAACAACCCATGGTGCTGCTGGCAGCGGCCAAGCCCGCGCTCGATGCAGCGGGTATCGGGCTGATCGCCAACGATCCCGAGCTCATTCGAATCTATTCTGACAAGGCGGAAACTTTCCGCCGATTGGCTTCATTGGATATACCTGTGCCCGTGACTCGCGAGGTGCATGAGGACGCGGACATATTGGCTGTCGGCCTGCCTTGCGTCATCAAGCCCGCTACCGGATCTGGCGGCAGTGCAATGGTATTTTTTGCGGTCGATCTGGATGAGGCACGTATCTACGCAGAGTATATTGCCCGCACCGGCGGTGTGGCTATTGCCCAGGAATATATCAGCCTCGAGACCGGCGAATTTACCGTCGGCGTGTTGTCGACACCAGACGGGGCGGTAGCCGCCTCAATTGCGCTGCGACGCAGTCTCGACAGCAAGTTATCCGTGATGTCGCGGGGGCGTGGTGGGTTGATCTCAAGCGGATATACTCAAGGCTATATCGGCGCATTCTCTGACATTTGCCAACAGGCTGAACGTATCGCTTTGGCCATTGGGAGCCGCGGTCCAATCAATATTCAGGGTCGGCTGCGCGATGGCCTTCTGGTCCCTTTCGAGATCAATCCGCGTCTGTCCGCCTCTTCCTACTTGAGGGCCATGGCCGGGCACAACGAGCTGCATTGGCTGCTCCAATATCTCGCCAACGGAATCCCAATCCAGCGGGTCAACGCTAGAGAGGGCTGGTATCTGCGGTCATTGACCGAGGCATTTGTTGCGCCGGAGCGCGTTAAGGCATGATCCGCTGGATTACCCCTTTTCTCGGCACCGCCGCTGCGGGATCGTCGGATATCGATGCTACCATCCAGATTGTTGACGTGCGCGACCTGGTGGACAAACACGGCAACAACACGGACGCAATCCGCTCCAAGATCGACCAGGGCATCGCCCTGCTGAACGGGGGCCACAGGGTCGTCATCTGCTGTGACTACGGAATTTCACGCAGCAATTCCATCGCCGCGGGAATTCTGTCCCGACATACGACAATTCCATTCGACGCCGCTGTTCGCGAAGTACGCCGTGCAACCGGCGAGGACGAAATCAAACTTGAGCCTCTCAATGCCGTTCGTGCCGCGTTGATGCAACAGGGATCGGTGCCCACTGTCGACGGCCCGCGCGTTCTGATCACTGGGGGAGCCGGATTCATCGGCTCCGCGCTTCAGAAGGCGCTCAAGGGCGCTGCCTTCAATATCGCTCCAAGTAGGGCGGATGCGGATCTTTCGGCGGGAGCTCTCGCGCTCGACCTGCTTGTTAAGGAAAATCGCATCAATACTCTGGTGCACTTGGCAAACCCGCGTGTCTATACGTCGGCTAGGGCAACGGGCGATACGGTGACAATGCTGCGGAACGCCCTCGACGTTTGCCGAGAGAATGGCTTACGGCTGGTTTATCTTTCTGGATGGGAAGTCTATTCAGGATATCGCTCGACGGACCTTCTCGCCGATGAGACGCTACCAATATTGCCCAAGGGTCCATATGGCGAAGCCAAGATGCTGTGCGAGGCATTGATCAGCCATTATCGGCTATTGTACCAAATCGACGCGACAATCCTGCGTTCTTCACCCGTTTACGGGTTAGGAAGCGACCGCCCCAAATTCATCTACAATTTCCTCAACAAGGCGCTAGTTGGGGGGCCCATTCACACCCATGCATATCTTAACGGGTCTCCGCGACTTGACTTGTTGCATATCGACGATCTGACAGCGGCGCTCGTCGCCATCGCGAATTCAAATGCATCAGGAGACTATAATGTGGGGACTGGCCACCTAACCAGCACTTTGGATATTGCGTCTGCTATCGTAGAAAAAACGCACTCCAAAAGCAAAATTGTCCAGCAGCAGATCGCCGACCATGCTCCGAACATCCGAATGGACTACACGCGGGCACGAAAAGATTTCGGCTGGAGTCCAAAAATTTCGATTCTGGTTGGGCTGGACCCGATCATCACCCGAGGAAGAGCATAATGGCAGAACCAGAAACGACGACGCCGGCCGACGAAATTGCCTTGCAGGAGGGCTTCTCGTGGGCACGATCAGTCAATTTCAGCGATTACAACAGCTATCTTGGCCATTACCAGGTGATGTCATGTCTGGATCATGTGCGGGGTGAATCGCTCCTCGACATGCCAATCGGGGATGGTTTCCTGACCGAGAAAATGGCGCACCGCTTTGAACGCATCGTCGGCGTGGACGCGTCGAGCAAGCACCTGGCAGAGGCCCAAAAGCGCCTGCCACAGGTGGAAATGCATCACGCGCTAATAGAGGACCTGAATATTGATGAGAGATTCAGCACGGTCACTATGCTGAATGTCTTGGAGCATGTTGAAGATCCCATCCAGGTGTTGCAGAAGGCATCCAGTTTTCTTGAAGACGACGGCGTCCTCATCGTCCACGTTCCTAATGCGCACGCGGTCAACCGGAAGATCGCCGTGTTGATGGGAACCCTTGAAAGTTGCGAAGAACTATCGCCATTCGATATCAATATTGTGGGTCACAGGCGCTCCTACACGATGGAGAGCTTCAAGGAAGATTTCCGCAAGGCTGGCCTTAATATCGTGGCCACGGGCGGCGTATTTTACAAAATGATGTCGACGCCTCAGATTGATTGGTTTCTCAAGAACGGGCCATGGGAAGAGGGCGGCTTTGGCTGGGGGCGCGTTGGTGCCGAGCAGCGCGATTGGAAATCCGAATTCTGCCGGGCCTGCTATGAGTACGGCAAGGACCATCCCGAAGACTGCAACGTCATCTACATCTGCGCCACTAAAGCCTAGTGCGAACGTCGACATAAGGAAAATAAATGGATCCGATCAAGGATTTCGCCGCCCAAGTCGCCCGGAACATTCGGGGCCTTGGCGCAGACGACGGTTTGAGAGCCGACACACTAAAGTGGGTCGAAAGAGCGAACGTGAACGGCTACACCTACAACTTCAGTTGGCTAGGCCGGCCTATCATTCAATATCCGCAAGATATGGTCGCCATGCAGGAGTTGATTTGGGCGACCAAGCCCGATCTCGTCATCGAGACCGGAATTGCCCATGGAGGCTCCCTGATCCTCAGCGCCTCGATGCTGGCCATGTTGGACTATTGCGACGCCATAGAGGCAGGTGAGCTGCTGGATCCGGCAAAGCCCAAGCGACGCGTGCTCGGCGTCGATATCGATATCCGGGCGCATAATCGCAGCGCGATCGAAGCGCATCCATTTGCCAACCGCATCGATATGATCCAAGGATCATCCATCGAGCCGGAAACCATTGCTGCCGTTCGCGCCAAAGCGGCGGGATACAAGCGCGTCTTGGTGTCACTCGACTCCAATCACACCCACGCGCATGTTCTGGCTGAGTTGGAGGCCTATGCGCCATTGACGACCCCTGGCAGTTATTGCGTCGTTTTCGACACGCTTATCGAAGATATGCCGGCGGGCTCATTTCCAGATCGCCCCTGGGACAAGGGCGATAACCCCAAGACGGCAGTATGGGAGTACCTCAAGACGCATCCAGAATTCGAGTCCGATCTGGACTTTGACCACAAGCTCCTCATCACCGTTGCGCCGCATGGGTTCTTGCGTCGGAAGAAGTAGGCGCGAAGGCAGGGTCTTCGTGTTGGTCGATATAACCAGTTCAGCGGACTAAACGGCAGTTTCTGATGACGTCATAGGACCTGGCATGGCAAACGCCTATATCACCGCCCTGACGGGTGGCCTGGGCAACCAGATGTTTCAATATGCCGTCGGCCGGGCGCTGAGCGCGCGCCACGGCGCGCCGCTGCTGCTCGATATCCGCGGGCTGGCCGATGATCCGCTACGCCGCTTTGCCCTCTCGCCCCTGCGTATCAGCGCTGTGCTGGCGACCGACGCGGAAATGCCGCGCGCGCTGGGCCCCATTGGCCGACGGCTGCATCGCCTGCCGCGCTGGCTGACCGGTAACAGACGGTTTGTCGAACAGGGCTTTGCTTTCGATCCCGCGATAGCGGCCCTCAGACCGCCCGTGCACCTGGCGGGAAACTGGCAGAGCGAGAAGTACTTTGCAGATCAGTCAGATTTGATCCGAGCAGAATTCCAGCTGCGGGAGCCGCTGACCGCCGACCGGCAGGCCATTGCCAGTGAGATTGCCGACCGGCCCATGGTTTCCGTGCATGTCCGGCGCGGCGACTATGCCAGCAATCCTGCGACCAATGCCTATCATGGTACCTGCGAGCCGGACTGGTACGCAAGGGCGCAGCAGACCATCGAACAGCGGGTGGATGCACCGACCTATATGGTGTTCAGCGACGACCCGGACTGGGCCCGGGCCAACCTGCCTTTCCTCGGCGGCGCACTCTTCGTCGAGCCCAGCACGGACGGGCGCGACGAGCAGGACATGCACCTGATGGCCCGCTGCCATCACCATATCATCGCCAATAGTTCGTTCAGCTGGTGGGGGGCCTGGCTCAATCCGCGTGCGGACAAGGTTGTCATCGCGCCGCAGCAGTGGTTCCGCTCCGGCAAGCACGATACGCGTGACCTGCTGCCGAAAGACTGGATACGGCTGTGAAAGTACTCCTGACCACACCAACCTATCCGCCCTTCAACAGCGGGCTCGGCAATGCGGTGCACCGCCACGCCGTCGGCCTGAGGCAGCATGGGTTTGACGTCGTGGTGGCAACGGGCGGACAGCAGCGTGCTACTGCGCTGATTGACGGCATTCGCGTTGAGCGTTTCGCCGTGACCGGCGCCGACTACCTGCGCAGTCCGATCCGCGGCGATGTGGAAGGCTACAGCAAATTCCTGCTGTCGGAGCACTGCGACGCCATCGTTGTGGAGGCTTGGCAGACCTGGAGCACCGACATCGCGCTGCAGCTTGCCGACCAGATCAAGGCACGAAAATACCTCTATAGCCATTGCGTCTCCACCAATAGCTGGCTGCCCTATATGCCGGTGCGGTCGCTGGCCTTCTATCTGCTCTGGCGGCCCTATTGGTGGACTATCAAACAGAAGATCGCCAAGCTCGATGGCATGATCTTTCTGGCCGATGGCGGCTCCGACGACCGCTTTGACGATATGGAAGCCGCGAGGAAAGTCGGCCTGCCGATCCACATCATTCCCAATAGTTGCCAGGACGGTGCCCAGGACATGGCGACGACCGAGCGCAACCAGATCATCTCGGTGGGCTCGTACACACCCGCCAAGGGCTTTGACTATGTGCTGGACGCCTATGCTCGTTCCAAGGCCAAGAATGTGATCCCGCTGGCGCTGTTTGGTCAGGAGCACACGGGGTTCTCCGAGAGACTGCGCCAGCAGGCCCAGGATCTGGGCCTGCACCCCTCGATGGTCAGCTTCAATAGCGGCGTCGCCGGAGAGGCGCTACTGCAGCAATATGCCCGGTCGCGTCTGTTCATCTCCGGTTCGCATACCGAGTGCCAGCCGCTGGTGCTGCTCGACGCCATGGCCGCGGGTACGCCGTTTATCGCGCGCTCGACCGGCTGCATCGCAGGGATGCCGGGCGGCGAAGCTGTCATCAGCGCTGCCGAGGCTGCAGAAGCAATCGATCGCCTTCTGGCCGATGCCGACGCCTGGTCGCGTCACCAGGCGGCAGGGCTACAGGCTGCCCAGTCGACCTATGCCGACCAACGCAACAGTGCCCTTCTGGCCGACCTGCTCGGGAATGATCACCTACACACAAAGGCCGCCGCCTCTTGAGCCAGATCGGACCATCCCCGCAGGTCACCATTGCGATGCCGGTGTTTAACGGCGGCCCGCTGCTGCGCGTCGCCCTGGCATCGATTGTCGCCCAGACGTTTGGGGACTGGGAGCTGCTGCTGATCGACGATGGCTCAAGCGATGGGGCGATCGCCGCCCTGCCTCAACCGCTGGATGCGCGCATTCGCGTGCTGTCCGACGGCACCAACCAGGGCCTGGCGGCGCGGCTGAACCAGGCTATCGCCATGGCACGCGGAACCTATTTCGCCCGCATGGACCATGATGATGTCGCCCATCCCGAGCGCCTTGAACGTCAGCTGCGTTATATGGAGGCCAATCCGGCGACGGATCTTCTGGGCACCAAGTGCGTCGCCATTTCCCAGGGCAGCCGTGTCCTTGGAGAGCTTCCGTTCCGGCAATCGCACGAAGAGATCTGCCGACGCCCCTGGCTCGGCTTCTATCTTGCCCACCCCAGCTGGCTGGGGCGGACGGCCTGGTTCCGCCAGCACGGCTATGCCGATCCGGCACCATTCCGCTGTGAAGACCAGGAACTGCTGCTGCGCGCCCACGCCGTCAGCACCTATCATGCCCTGGACATGCCGCTCCTGGCTTATCGTCTCCGCGACAGTGTCAATGCGACAACGCTGCGCCGCACCCGGCTGGCTCTGGCGCAAGTGCAGGGACGCTATTTCTGGCAGCGCCGGGATCTGGGTGGCCTGGCCGGCACGTTCTGCGCGCTGGCGGCCCGTCTTGCCAAGGATGTGCTGCTGCAGCACTCAACTGGTTCCCGTTCCGAGATTGCCGGCAGTCTGGCAGCAGAGGACAAGCTATGGTGGTCAAACTGGCTGACACGGAAAACGCTATCGCCATGAGAGACGTAGCGGCAGGCAGCCCCCCATCAGGCAGTGCGGGGACAGGAAGTTGACCACACTCCGAATAGTGCTGATCGGCAATCAAGCTTTTGCCATGGTCAATTTCCGTGGGGCTCTGATCCGGCGCCTGGTGGCCTTGGGCCATGAGGTCTTCGCGCTTGTTCCCGATTACACGCCCGAAACCAGGGACGCCATAAGCGCCATGGGGGCACAGCCGCTTGATCACTGCCTGAGCCGCTCCGGCATGAACCCCTGGATCGACCTCAGCGCCGCCTGGCAGCTCCGGAACCTTTTGCGCACCATCGCGCCGGATCTGGTCCTCGCCTACACGGTTAAACCTGCGGTCTACGGCATTCTTGCGGCAAGCCTGGCCGGTGTGCCGCGCCGCTACGCGCTGATTGAGGGACTCGGTCACGCATTCATTCACAGCGACACCCCCAAGGGCCGGCTGCTGCAGTGGGCCGTGTCCATGCTCTATCGATTGTCACTCCACCTGGCCAGCCAGACGCTATTTCTCAATGCAGACGATCAAGCCGAATTCCGCCACCGCAAGATCGTGCCCGAGGGGCGTTCACAGGTCGTGGGGACCATCGGCGTTGATCTTGGTGAGTGGACCACTGCCCCACCGGTCCTCGACCCGATCACCTTCCTGTTCATTGGCCGAGTGTTGTATGAAAAGGGCGTCGCCGAATTTGTTGCGGCAGCGCAGCAGCTGCGCGCTCACTTCCCCGCGGCCCGTTTTGTCATCGTGGGCGACGTCGACAGCAATCCGAGCAGTTTCAGCCGGGGGACGCTGGTGGACCTGGCTGCGGATGGACTTATCGAATGGCAGGGGCATACAGATGTAAAGCCCTGGATTGCCCAGGCCAGCGTCTTCGTCCTGCCATCCTACCGCGAAGGTTTTCCCCGCGCCACGCAGGAGGCGATGGCCATGGGTCGGCCGGTTATCACCACGGATGTTCCGGGCTGCCGGGAAACCGTCATCGAGGGGACCAACGGCTTTTTGGTGCCACCTCGCGATGCCGATGCCATCGCTGTCGCCATGCGCACGTTTCTCGAACAACCGGCGCTCGTGGCGTCTATGGGGGCCAGGAGCCGGGAGATCGCCGAGAAACGCTTCGGCGTTGACGCGGCGACCGACCGCTTGCTGGATGCGATGGGATTGTAGGCAACCAATCCACCCTCACCTGAAAGCGGCGCCCCTCAGTGGCCCCTCAATCTTTCACCATGACTAGGATGTCGTGCTCGATATGCCAGGTCATTTTGTGACGGTCTGCCCACCCCAGCACAAAGGCAATTGATGGGTAGTCCGGACTTCCAAATAGGGCGCGGATGTCATCTACCATGACCACCAGCGGATGAAACCGATCGATATGCTGAGACAGACACTCCAGCTCAGCGGCAAGAGGCGTGAGGCTGCTACCCAAATGGGTGACGCCGCCCGAATAGTGGCCATCGAGCCAGAACGTCACCGGACCATCCAGGGTAGGCAATAATTGGGGGAAAACGTCTTCACTTGAACCGTTTATTACGCTGACAGCGGGCATATGGGCGAATCGTGCAACAGCGGCATCGTAAAGAGTTTTTGCAGGCTCAATGGTAACTACCGCCTTTGAATATTTGGCGGCGGAGGCTGAGGTGTCGCCAAAAAATGTTCCCGTTTCGACAAAGGTCCCGTCATGCAGGGAGTTTCGACGAACAACAGCGCGCTTTACAACAGACGGTGCTGGAGATGCAAATCCAGAGGAAAACCACTGTTTGAAGCTACTCACGTTTAGCGCCCGGTCGATAAAACCGGGTATCCGCTTGCGAATTTCTAGTTTGTTTAGAATTTATCGACCTCCAACATTTCACCGCAGATTAGTGTTTTACGCAGCGCTTCACAACTCGTGTGCAATGAGTTGCTGAGCCCCGGCTCATCTTCTCACAAAAATCGCGCCAGAGTACCGACGCTCTACTATTTAGAAATGATGATGAATTATGGAATATAATTACACGATCATTCCAATGATGTAGCTATTTCGATTTCGCTTTCCGCGGATGATTTTCTGGAGTGAGGTATGTGACTTTGGAGAGATGGCAATTTGGAATATTTGTGTTAGTTGAGATCCTAAGACGAGAGACCGTTCCGGGCCCCGCTTGGGCAGTATTTTTTGGGGGGAGGCCGAATGCAAAGCCACAATGAAGAATATGGCATCCTAGATGTGCTGGCCGTACTCAGGCGTATCTGGATCCTGCTTCTTCTGCTGCCGCTAGGGGCTGCAGCCTTGGTCGGTATCTGGGCTTATTCCTCTGACCCCAGCGGAAAGGATCGATTGGTCATCTCATCGCGGATAAGCTTATCCGTGGCTGACCAAAACACACTGGATTTTCAGCAGATACTCGAGACAGTCGCATCAGATATCGGGGCGTCGGGCAGTGACAGCGCCGCAGTCAACCTAACGATTTTCAATCTAACACAAACGCCTGTCGACGGCATGTCGATCGTCCAGTTGACTATTGATTTCCGGCCAGACGTGGACGGCACGCGTCTGATACACGGCATGCTTGACATAATCGGGGACAAGGTCGCCCGAAGGCATCTCGATCCGGAACAAGATGCGAGCACAGAAGCCCTGGAAGCCCGACACGCCACATTGCTGAGCCTCTGGACCTCCCTCACCGATGGACAGGACCTTCCGACTGAGCCAGACAGACGCCCACCCACAGACGGCGTGTCAAATCTTGCCGAGCTCTCGATAGCGCTCAGCCTACTTGAAGACACCCTTTCAGATACTCGAAATCGGGCTGAGGAGCTTTGGAGTGTATTAGAACCGCCAGGTGAGCCCGCGGCCACTCAACGCAGTTTCCGTTGGGTAAGGCTGCCAATTGCTGCTTTCGTGGGGACCCTGTTGTCCATTCTGTTGATCGCCCTCACAGTCGATACGATTAGAATGGCCATGCGACGCCGAATCTCGTGAGCCAAGCAATGACTTCCAGCGAGACGGCCGGACATGGGCACCGCCCAGGCGGCCTTGCCCCTCCCAACACCACACTATACGCGCTTGTTTCGTTGGCCGCCGGAATGCTGTGCGCCTATCTCGGCAGCCTGCTGCAAATGAACGCTGACTGGCTAGCTGGACTGGGCTTCTCCGGGTTCTTCGTTTCCGACGCCATGAGTTTGGAGTCATCGGTCAGGCTGGCTTGGCAGATCGACTGGAACAACTGGCCCAATCTGAATACATTCATCGGCGTTGTATTTCTATACTTTCCAATATTAATATTTGGAGAACTCGGAGCTGCAATAGTAAATATTATACTGTTGTTTTATGCGTCTTTGTTTTTTGCTTATTCTGTGCGCGACATATATGGTAAGATTAGTTCATTCGTCATATTTTCGGTGTCTACCATCGCCGTTTACTCAAACATATACATACTGGAGGTAATAAATTTTCCGAACAAGGAGATACCACTGATATTGATCACTAATATGTTTGTATATTTTGCGATTTGTAGAAGAGACATTTTAGTTCCTCTTGCTTTGATAGTCATTAGTTACTATTTTCGAGACGGGTTTTCGATTATATTGTCCATAATTTTTGCGGTCGTCCTGATACGACTGCATGTCGGCAAGTACGCAGCTCTTATAGCGGCTGCAGTGCTGGCACTGCTGCTCAGCACGCTGTCGATCCAAAGTCTGTCCTGGATAAGCAGTGCTTTTGATCGAAACGCTACCATAGGCGAGGGCTTGATCGGCGAGCGGTTTGCTGCGCTGGGTCAAATTGCCTCATATATTGCCCGCTTGGTGGGCAACGCCGCCAACCTGGGCTTGCGACCGCAACTGGAAGACGAAATCGGGGGCATTCACTTGCTGGCCGTCGGCTACTGGCAGTTCGGCATCGTGATACTCGCAGGCCTGCTTTGGGCAATGAAAACTATCGCCACGCCTCACGCGCGGGAGGGGGCCTTGGCACTGCTGCTGGTTGTAGCCCTGCTGGGCATTTCATACGGATCATTCGTGCAGCCACGATATATGATGCCTCTGATCTACTGGCTGAGTCTGGGGCTCGCCCAGGATCATCGCATCCGATTGATTGCACTTGCAGCCTGCACATTGGCACCAATCTTCTTTTGGGCGCTCGATGGCCTCCCCCCTCTCGCAACCTCGACTATCTGAGGGATCAATGCTGGAAGGGTGCGGGGTTGCCCCTTAGGAGCAGCGTACCTGCTCTTTTGCGTGCTAGGCGCCTGGGGAGATTGCGACCTCCAATGGTCGCATCGTGTGCTAGACAACGAAACAGTTCACACGCTATGGAATGGCCCTGTTACTGTCCGCTCTAGGATCAAGATCGACAGGCGCGCTGCGTTTGCAACCAAATAGGTTGCGCTGCAAAGCCGCGCTGCGCCGGCAGCTACCGGAACCACATCTGAGTGAGACGCCTCATGCTTACCAATTCATCCATCTTGATCACCGGCGGCACCGGATCATTTGGCCACGCCTTTGTGCCCATGACGCTCGCCAAGTACAATCCTCGCCGTTTGGTCATTCTGTCCCGTGATGAAATGAAGCAGTGGGAGATGGCCAAATTATTTGGGGATGACCCGCGTGTGCGTTTCTTTATTGGCGATGTACGCGACAAAGAGCGGCTGCTCAGAGCGCTGGACGGCATCGACTACGTCGTGCATGCGGCGGCAACCAAAATCGTTCCCACGGCGGAGTACAACCCCTTCGAGTGTGTCAAGACGAACATAATGGGCGCCATGAACCTGATCGACGCCTGCATCGATCGGCAGGTGAAGCGGGTGGTCGCCCTGTCCACGGACAAGGCGAGTAGCCCGGCCAACCTGTATGGTGCAACCAAGCTGGCGTCCGACAAGCTTTTCGTCGCCGGCAATTCCTATTCAGGCTCGCACGTTACCCGCTTTGCAGTGGTTCGATATGGCAACGTTCTGGGCTCTCGTGGCTCTGTCGTGCCGTTCTTTCAGAGTCTTGCCAACAAGGGTTCACTGCCGATCACCGATGATCGGATGACCCGCTTCATAATTACGCTCGAGCAAGGCGTTGATCTCGTCTGGCACGCCTTCAACGACATGGTGGGTGGAGAAATCTACGTTAAGAAGATCCCGTCCATGAAGGTGACCGATATTGCACGCGCCGTCGATCCGCAGGCGGCGCATGAAATCGTGGGGGTGCGGCCAGGCGAGAAATTGCATGAACAGATGATCGGGATGGAAGACGCGCCATACACCTACGAGTATCCGGAAATGTTCAAGATCCTGCCGGCCATTCACGGCTGGCACAATGATGCAAAGCGCATCAACGACGGAGTGAAGGTATCGCCTGATTTCGTCTACAGCTCGGACACCAACCGGGAATGGATGGACATCGGGTCACTGCAGTCGTGGATTAATAGCAACGCTACCAAAACCGGCCGCGTCTGATGATTCCCTACGGTCGTCAGTCCATCAGCCAGACCGATATCGACGCTGTTGTCGATGTTCTGAAATCGGACTTCCTCACTCAGGGACCAGCGATTCCGAAATTTGAATCGGCCATGGCGGAGCGAGTCGGCGCCAAGCATGCCATAGCCGTAAACAGCGCAACTTCCGCGCTGCATATTGCCTGCCTCGCGCTCGGTGTTGGTCCAGGCGATATCGTGTGGAGCAGCCCCAATACCTTTGTTGCCAGCACCAATTGTGCGTTGTACTGCGGCGCGGCAGTCGATTTCGTCGACATCGATTCCCAATCTTGGAACATGTCAACAACAGCGCTGGGCGATAAGCTGAAGCAGGCCAGCGCGTCAGGGAAGTTGCCCAAGGTGCTTGTGGTGGTTCATTTTGCCGGCCAGCCCTGCGACATGGACCAGATCCATGCACTGGCACAGCAATATGGCTTCAAGGTCATTGAGGACGCGTCCCATGCGGTCGGCGCAACCTATCGTGACAGCACCATTGGTGATTGCCGCTACAGCGATATCACCGTCTTCAGCTTCCACCCGGTCAAGATCATCACCTCGGGCGAAGGCGGCATGGCGATGTGCAATGACGAGAGGCTCGCCTGGCGGTTGTCCATGTTTCGCTCGCACGGCATCACGCGGGATCCGGCCCGTGTGCAGGCATTGCAGCCTGATCCATGGCAGTATGAGCAGCAATTGCTCGGGTACAACTATCGCATGATCGACATTGAAGCCGCCCTTGGGCTAAGCCAAATGTCCAGGCTGGATGAGTTTGTTGCCCGACGAAACGAGTTGGCGCGTCGCTATGAGGGCCTGTTGACCGGACTTGATCTGCAGCGTCCCAACGTAACCCCTGACCGCAAATCGGCCTTTCATCTCTACGTCGTTCGTACTCGAGATTCAGTGGAGCACCATCGCGCGGTCTTCAACAGCCTGCGACGGATGGGTGTGGGGGTAAACTTGCACTACACACCGGTTCACCTGCAGCCCTACTATCGGCAACTCGGATTTGCGCCGCACATGTTCCCTGAAGCGGAGCGATATGCAGAGACGGCCATAACCTTGCCACTCTATCCAGATCTCACCGAACAACAGCAGGACGATGTCGTGCAGGCGCTTGAGGTCAGTCTTGGTTAGGCAGAGAGACATTTTTCTGGGCGGAGAAGGCGATGCCTGGTTCAGGCGCAACAAGGAGGCCATGGACCGGGCGGAATACTCTGAGAATGACACCGTATATGAGGCGATAAAAGAGGTTGCCTTGTCCCAGCAGACCCCGGATAGCGGGGCGCTGAAGCTGCTAGAAGTGGGCGCCAGCAACGGCGTGCGCCTCGGACGGGTACAAAGGGAACTCGGCATGGATGTTGCGGGGGTCGAACCATCGGCGGCGGCGGTCGCGGAGGCCCGGACGGCAGGATTGAACCTGAGCGTCGGCACAGCAGAGCATTTGCCATTTCCCGACACCACGTTTGACGTCATCGTCTTTGGTTTTTGCCTCTATCTCTGCGACCCTGCGGACCTGTTCCGTATTGCGGCCGAGGCCGATCGGGTACTGAAGAAAACGGGCTGGATCATCATCCAGGACTTTTATGCGACAGCCCCGGCGACGCGGCCCTATCACCATTTAGACGGGGTCTACTCCCGCAAGATGGACTACCGCACGCTGTTTTCCTGGCACCCAGCCTACACCTGCTACTCGCAGCGGATCACTGCCCACCAGACCCGGCACTTTGCCGATGATCCGCAGGAATGGGTGGCTACGTCCGTGCTTCGGAAGTTGTGATGGCCAGCAAGCTTGCATTGGGGACGGTGCAGTTTGGCATGCCCTACGGCATTGCCAATGTGACAGGCCAGGTCGGCCCTGCTGAGGTCGCCGACATACTCCGGCTGGCGCAAGGTAAAGGCATCGATACACTAGATACTGCCATCGGATATGGCCAAAGCGAATCAGTGCTGGGGACCGTTGGGGTAGCGAACTGGAAAATCGTTACCAAGCTGCCGGCCCTGGCCGACATGAATGTTGCCGACTGGGTCGAGCGCGAAATTGCCAGATCGTTGAGGCGCCTTAAGGTCGAGCACCTGGAAGCGGTCATGCTGCACCGTTGCGCAGATCTTCTGGGGCCTCACGGCGACGCGCTGTATCGGGCTCTCACAGAATTGAAGGATCAAGGTCTGGTGGCCAAGATCGGATACTCGGTCTATTCTCCTGGCGACATCGACAGTCTGCACGCGGCCTTTCCACCCGATATAATACAGGCGCCGCTCAATGTGTTCGATCAGCGGCTTGTCAAAAGCGGGTGGCTGCACCGCCTCGCCGCCGCCGGGGTGGAAGTTCATTGCCGGTCAGCGTTCCTGCAGGGTCTCCTGCTGATGCCGGCGGGTCAGCGCCCAGCCAAGTTTGCGCCCTGGGCCGCACAGTTCGACAGATGGGACCGCTGGCACGCCCGAAGCAGTGCGGGGGCGCTCGGCGAAGCACTGGCATTCGTGCTTGACCAGCCGCTCGTGGACCGCATTGTGCTGGGTGTCGATTCACTGTCCCAGTTCCAGCAGATCCTTCTGGCGGCCAAGGTTGAATGCAATCCAGGCGCGCCCGACTTCGCCTCAGACGACGAAAGGCTACTGACGCCATCGCAATGGGGAACCCTATGAAGATCGTCGCCATCGTGCAGGCACGCATGGGGTCAACCCGGCTTCCAGGCAAGGTCATGCTGGACGTCGGCGGCCAGCCCCTGATCTCGCTACTGCTGCAGCGGCTCTCCCGGGCGCAAACGATCTCTGAAATCGTCGTCGCCACCACCGCCGACCCCTCCGATGACCAACTGGCGGAACATGTGTCGTCGCTGGGCTATCGGGTCTATCGCGGCAGCCGAACCGATGTGCTGGAGCGGTATCTGGGCGCCGCGCAGGAGGCTGAGGCCGATATCGTCATCCGCATTACCGGCGACTGTCCCCTGATCGATCCAGATGTCGTGGACAACGTGGTGCGCACCTTTCTCGCCAGCGGCGTCGACTACGCCAGCAATGTCAGCCCGCCGAGCTTTCCTGACGGGCTGGACACCGAAGTCTTTTCATTCGCGGCACTCGCGGACTCCGCGTCGCGCGCTGATACGGCATTCCAGCGAGAACACGTGACGCCCCACCTGCGGGAATCGGGATTATATAGCTCGGTAAACTTTGCCAATGACATTGACCTGTCCGGCCAGCGGTGGACAGTAGACGAGGCGGCCGATCTTGACGTCGTCCGGTCCGTGGTGGCGCACTTTGCGGCCAGCACGGATTTCGGCTTCCGGGACGTCGCTGAGCTGGCGGTAGCACGGCCCGAACTGTTTTTGATCAACCATTCGATCCCTCGAAATCAAGGAGCCACGATGGGCACCGGGCAGAAGCTGTGGAAACGTGCCAAGCGCGTCATTCCCGGCGGAAATATGCTTTTATCCAAGCGGGTTGAAATGTTCCTGCCTGACCAGTGGCCTGCCTATTTCAGCAAAGCCAAGGGCTGCACTGTCTGGGACCTAGATGGCAACGCCTATACCGACGTGTCGATCATGGGCATCGGTACCAACACGCTGGGTTATGGCCACCCTGAGGTGGATGCAGCTGTTGCCAAGGTCGTGACCGACGGCAACGTCTCCACCTTCAACGCTCCCGAGGAAGTCTACCTCGCGGAAAAGCTGGTTGAAATGCATCCGTGGGCTGACATGGCCCGCTTCGCGCGCTCGGGTGGTGAAGCCAACGCCATTGCCATCAGAATTGCCCGCGCGGCGAGCGGCCGGGACAAGGTGGCCTTCTGCGGCTATCATGGCTGGCACGACTGGTATCTTGCTGCCAACCTGGGTGACGGCACGACGCTGGCCGGACACTTGCTGCCCGGGCTTGAGCCGCGCGGCGTGCCGCAGGACCTGCAAGGGAGCATCCTGCCTTTCAACTACAACCGCTTCGATGAACTACAGAAGCTGGCCGACGAGCATCAGCTCGGCGTGATCTTCATGGAAGTCGCCCGCAACAGCGGGCCAGAGAACGAGTTTCTGGAGAAGGTTCGGGAGCTTGCGACGCAAAAGGGCATTGTCCTGATTTTCGACGAGTGCACGTCCGGCTTCCGGCAGACATTCGGCGGGTTGCACAAACTTTATGGCGTCGATCCGGATATGGCCACCGTCGGCAAGGCTCTTGGCAATGGCTATGCCATTACCGGGGTCATTGGTCGGCGCGAGGTCATGGAGGCCGCACAGACGACTTTCATCTCTTCCACATTCTGGACCGAGCGGATCGGCTCGGCTGCGGCGCTCAAGACACTGGAGGTCATGGAGCGACTCAAATCCTGGGAACTCATCACCGCGACTGGTCTTGACATCAAGGGCCGCTGGCAGGATCTGGCTGATCGGCATGGCCTGCCGATCACGCAATGGGGTCTGCCGGCACTGTGCGGCTTCACCTTCCAGAGCGAAAATGCACTGGCGTACAAGACGCTGATTACCCAAGAGATGCTCAAAAAGGGCTATCTGGCTGGCAATAGCGTTTATGTGTGTATCGATCACACCCCGGAAGTTCTCGACAATTACTTCGAGCGGATTGATTCCGTTTTTGCGACAATTCGCAAATGCGAGGATGGTCTGGACGTGGGCAGCCTGTTGGAGGGTCCAATAGCCCATTCCGGCTTCAAGCGTCTGAACTAGCATGAGAGTGGTGTTTCGCGCCGATTCCTCACGTGAAATCGGATCCGGCCACATCGTGCGGGACATGACGCTGGCCGAGGTGCTCAGGGGTGGCGGCGCCCAAGTCATATTTGTCTGTCGGGCGCACGATGGCGCCCTGCTGGAACTGCTGGCGCAACGGCAGTTCACCGTGCTTGCGTTGCCGCTCCGGCTGCGCGAAGCGCGATATGACGGCCCATATGGCCACTGGCTTGGCGCACCACAGCAGCAGGACGCCCGCGACACCATCGACGCGCTGGTAGCCAGCAGCTTGCCGCACTGCGACTGGATGGTTGTCGATCACTACGGCATAGACCGGACCTGGGAAACGATCCTAGAGCCGGTTGCCGAGCGCATCATGGTGATTGATGACCTGGCAGACCGAAAGCACCATTGCAATCTTCTGCTGGACCAGAACCTGGTGGCTGGTTTCCGCGACCGCTACCGAGGCCTGGTGGCAAGGGACACAGTGCAACTGCTGGGGCCTCAATATGCCGTGCTCCACCCCCAATATGCTGCGCTGCGACTAGCAAAGATGCAGCACACCAGACTAAAGAATGTCCTAGCCTATTTTGGGGCAAGCGATCCTTACAACTTGACCGGTATGACCATCCGGTCGTTTGCGGCACTTCCGGACAGAGAACTGACGCTGTCGGTTGTGGTTGGCAATATCAATCCGTACGAAGCAGAAATCCTGGAGCTGGCCGGCAACGATAGCCGCATTCGAGTGTATCCCCCCTTGCCATCCCTGGCTGAGCTGCTTGCACAGGCGGATATTTGTGTCGGCGCCGGTGGCGCGACGACATGGGAGCGGCTTTGCCTGCAAGTTCCCTCGCTCGTTTATGCACTGGCCGACAACCAGGTTGCCGTCAGCGAGCACCTGGATCAACTCGGGGCAATCAGGTTCATGGGCCATGCCCGCAACGCCAGTGTCACCGATTTGAGCGACGCCTTGCTGCAGGCGCTATCTAGGGACTGGACGCCGCAATGGGAGGGCGTGGAGGTAGACGGTTTGGGTGCACCGCGCGTTGCTACCCGCATGTTGCAGAATCATCCATGACGCACCTAGCAGCAGCGGGCCGCTAGCGATGCGCTTGGCCTTTGTGCTACCCAAAAGGCCAAGCTTTGCTTACCGCTGGCCAACAGGGTTGAACACTCATGCCCAAATTTGATGACATTGTTCTTGAGCCGTTGCTGGGGCAGCCCAGCCATGTCCTCAAGGGGCTCCGGGAAATCAGGAACTCGGAGAGCGTCCGCAAGTATATGTACTCGGACCACCTGATTTCCGCTGATGAGCATACCCGATGGCTTGAACGGTTGGCAGAGACCCCTTCCGACCGGGCGATGGTTGTGATGGGCGCCAAAGGCATAGTAGGTTACGCCGCCATCCAGCAGATCAACCAGACGCACAAAACTGCCGAATGGGCATTCTATGTCGATCCCGCCTCTAAGGCGCCCGGCGTGGGAAGCGTCATCGAATACCGCGTGCTCAACCTTGCCTTCGACGACCTTGGGCTGGAAAAGCTCAATTGCGCCGTCCTGGACACCAATCAGTCCGTGATTGAGCTGCACAAGAAGTTCGGATTCGTGCTGGAAGGGATTAGACGGTCGAACATACAAAAGGATGGCCACAGGCTTGATGTGCATTTGCTCGGGCTGACGCGCGAGGAATGGAATGTAGCGCGACCGCGCTTTGCGAAGTTGTTTGGAGAATAGCGTGCAGATTGCAGATCTTATGGTGGGTAGCTCGTACCGCCCTTTTGTGATTGCCGAAATGTCGGGCAATCACAATCAGTCGCTTGACAGGGCCCTGGCCATCGTCGATGCCGCAGCCGCTGCGGGCGCGCATGCCCTCAAGCTACAGACCTACACCGCCGATACCATTACACTTGACGTTCGTGGCGGAGAATTCGACATCGCCGATGGCAGCAGCCTTTGGGTCGGTCGGAACCTACACGATCTGTACAAGCAGGCTCACACACCCTGGGAGTGGCATGGTTCGATCATGGAACGCGCCAAGTCGTACGGCATGGCGTGCTTCTCGTCGCCTTTTGACGAGACCGCCGTGGACTTCCTAGAGTCACTCGGCGCACCCGCTTACAAGATCGCCTCTTTCGAGAACAATCATCTGCCACTGATTCGCAAGGCGGCCTCCACCGGAAAACCGCTGATCATTTCCTCTGGCATGGCGTCTATTGCCGAACTGGACGAGGCCGTGACGGCCGCGCGCGAGGCTGGCTGTAAGGACCTGGTCTTGCTCAAATGCACCAGCACCTACCCGGCGACGCCCGCAAACACCAATGCGCTGACCATCCCCCATATGCGACAGTTGTTCGGCTGCCAGGTCGGCCTGTCCGACCACACCATGGGGATAGGCGTGGCCGTGGCCGCAGTTGCCCATGGAGCAACCGTCATTGAGAAGCACTTCACCCTGTCTCGGGCTGAGGGCGGCGTAGACAGTGCCTTTTCACTCGAACCGGCCGAAATGCAGTCGCTGGTGGTAGAGACGGAGCGGGCATGGCAGAGTCTTGGCGCGGTCAGCTATGGTCCGACCGAGGCCGAAAAGAAGTCGCTGGTGTACCGTCGCTCGCTCTACATCGCCGAGGACATGGCGGAGGGCGCGACATTCACGCCGAGCAATCTGCGGGTGGTGCGACCCGGCCTGGGCCTCAAGCCGCGGTTCTACGAGGAGGTGCTGGGTCGGCGCGCGTCGCGAGCGGTTAAGAAGGGTGAACCCCTGTCCTGGGAACTGGTCTCCTAATACCATGAAGCACGGACGCATCGTCGCCACCATCGAAGCGCGCATGACCTCATCCCGGCTGCCGGGAAAGGTTCTAATGCTGGCCAATGGCATTCCCATGCTGCTCCATTTGGTCAGACGTCTCCGCGCCGTCCCGTCGCTGGACGCCATAGTTATTGCCACCACCGTCAATGACGCCGACGATCCGATTGCCGAGTTCGCAGACCGTGAAGAGGTCGCCGTGTTTCGTGGTAGCGAATCCGATGTGCTTGGTCGGGTCATCGGCGCCGCGCGGTCCGCTGGAGCCGATATCGTGGTCGAGATCACCGGGGACTGTCCCATCATTGATCCCGAACTGGTGGAGCAGACCATTCGGACCTTCCTGCATCACCAGGCCGACTATGTCAGCAATTCGGTTGTCAGGAGTTATCCCGACGGTATGGACACCCAGGTCATGACCCTCGCGGCTTTGCAACGGTCTGCCGAGCTGAGCGATGATCCGCTCGACCGCGAGCACGTGTCGCGCTTCATCTACCAGCACCCCGACATGTTCTCTCTGGTCCATCTCGTGGCGCCCCCTTCCCTTACCTGGCCGGACCTCGGTTTGACGCTGGACGAAGCCAATGACTACGAACTGCTGAAGCGGGTTATCGAACGCCTCGCCCCGCAAGACGAACTATTTGGTTGCGGTGCGGCAATTGCGTTTCTCAAGACAAACCCGGACCTGCTGGAGATAAACCGCCAAGTCGTTCGCAAGGGCGACCAGTAGGTGCGCGCACTGGTGGTAGGACTTGGCGGCATAGGCATGCAGATTGATCTGCATCTGAGCGCCGACACCTTTATCCACTCGCACTGCCGCGCACTCGCCACTCATCCCGGCTATGATTTGGTCGGTGCTGTCGAGCCTGTTGAGGAGCGCCGCGCCGCGTTCGAGCGCCAGTACCACCGCCCCAGCGTTGCCAACCTCGCCGATGGTCTGGCACAATTGGCGCCGGAGCTGGTGGTCGTCAGCGTCCCCACGCAGCTGCATGCGGGGATGATCGAGCAAATTTTGGCGCTGGCAGTACCGCGCGCCATTGTGTGCGAGAAGCCGCTTGCGTTGGATCTGACGGAGGCCAGGGAAATGGTGGAGCGCTGTGAAGCGGCCGGCGTGGCGCTCTATGTCAACTACATCCGCCAGTCTCAGCCAGGCGTCAAGGACATCGCCGCCAAGTTGGCGAGCGGGGAGATTGCCACGCCGCTCAAAGGCGTCGCCTGGTATTCAAAGGGGCTCTTCAACAACGGCTCTCACTTCGTCACCCTGCTGCAACATTGGCTCGGGCCACTGGCGTCGTTTCAGGTTACCAGCGCCGCGCCCAACTGGCGCGGGTCTGATCCGGAGCCAGACGTCGTCCTGCGGTTCAGAGATGGTGTGGTGCACCTGCTGGCGGCGCGTGAGGAAGATTACTCCCACTATGGTATCGAGCTCGTCAGCCCCTCGGGGCGCCTGCGCTATGACGATGGGGGCAACTCGATATTGTGGCAGCCGGCGATCGAAAGTCCAGATTTCCCTGGATATCGAACCCTGTCGCCAATGCCCCAGAACATTGCTGTTGGACTGAATCAAATTCAATGGCATGTCTTCGATGAAATTCTGGCTGACCTTGATGGCCGGTCGGCGTCGATCTGTACGGGCCGGCAGGCTCTGACCGTGCTTGAGCAGCTCGCCGCAATCAGGGATGCGCTATGACAATTGATACCGATTCCACCCTGGCACTGTTTGGCGGCCCCAAGTCCATTGACAGGGTCTTCACGCGTTACAACCCTATTGGCGCTGAAGAGGTGGCCGCGGCGCGCGGCGTTGTGGAAAGCGGCGTCCTGTCCCAGTTCATCGGTGACTGGGACCCCGATTTTTTTGGTGGTCCGAAGGTGCAGGAGTTCGAGCGCAAGTGTGCGGCCTATTTCGGGGTCAAGCACGCCATTACTGTTAACTCTTGGACATCGGGACTGATTGCGGCTGTCGGTGCCGCCGGAATCGAACCGGGCGACGAAGTGATCGTGCCGCCTTTCACCATGTGCGCCAGCGCCACGGCGATCCTGCACTGGAACGCCATCCCGGTCTTTGCCGACATTGAGCCCGAAACCTTCTGCCTCGATCCGAAGTCGGTTGAGGCCAATATCACGCCCTATACCAAGGCCATAATGGCCGTGGACATCTTTGGCCATCCCGCCGACACCGATGCCTTGATGGCAATCGCCGAGCGCCATGACCTCAAGGTGATAACCGACACGGCACAGGCACCCGGCGCTGTGTATCGCAACAAGTTCGCCGGAACGCGGACGCATATCGGCGGCTTCAGCCTCAACTACCACAAGCATATCCACACGGGCGAAGGGGGCATTCTCGTTACGGACGACGATGTGCTGGCTGACAAATTGCGCCTGATCCGCAACCACGCCGAGGCGGTGGTTGCCGGCATGGGGGTAACCGATCTCACCAATATGATTGGCTACAATTTCAGGCTGGGTGAGATCGAGTGTGCCATCGGCATTGAGCAGCTTGACAAGCTGGAGCGGCTGGTCGCGCGGCGACAGGCGGTTGCGGCGCTGCTCGGCCAGGAACTGGCGGGTCTTGAGGGTCTGCGGCTGCCGATGGTGAAAGAAGGCTGCACGCATTCCTACTATGTATATTCATTGGTGATCGACCCGGACACGCTTGGCATCAGCCGGGCGCGGCTGGTGGAGGCGCTTTCTGCCGAAGGCGTTACCGGCCTTGCCAGCGGCTACCAGAACGTCCATTTGTTGCCGATGTACCAGCAGAAACAGGCCTATGGATCGCGCGGCTTCCCATGGAATTCTGAGCTGTGCCGGCGCGATGTGAGTTACGCCAAGGGCATCTGCCCCGTGGCCGAGGATCTGCATGACCGCACCTATCTCGGCTTTGCCATGTGCCTTCATGACCTGACCGACGAAGATGTCCGGGCCATAGGGTCGGCATTTCGCAAGGTGTGGTGCAACCTGGCGGCGCTGAAATGACAGAAGCCATCGCCCCCGGCTATTCGGTACGCCCTTTCGACGAGGCCGACATAGACGGTCCCTATCTTGGCTGGTTCCAGGATCAGGAGGTGACCAGGTACAGTTCGCACGGCAAGCTCGCTCACGGCGTGGCGCATTATCGCGACTTCATCCGCACGCTGAACCGCAGCGAGAATGTGATCTGGGCGATCGTCCACGAGAACGACGGTCATGTGGGCAATATCGGGCTGCACGCGATTTCAGCACTGAACCGGAATGCCGAGTTTGCCGTGATGATTGGCGACAAGCGCCACTGGACCAAGGGTGTCGGCCAGGCCGCCGCCAAGGTGCTGATGGCACACGGTTTCGAGAAGCTCAATCTCGAGCGCATTTACTGCGGCACCGCCGCGACCAATGTGGCGATGGCTCGACTTGCCCTGGCGCTGGGCATGACTGAAGAGGGACGGCGACGCTCGCACCTCTGGCTGGAGGGCGCCTGGGTGGACGTCGTCGAGTATGGCCTGCTGCGGTCCGAGTGGCGGCAGGCGCAAGGGTAGCGGATGTTTGCCATAGTCAGCCACGATGCAGGCGGCGCCGAGATTCTGGCGAGCTATGTAGCGCGCAACAATTTTGCCTGCCGGTTTGTCCTGAAAGGGCCGGCGCTTGCCGTGTTCAGGCGCCGATTAGGTGACATCGAGACCTGCTCGCTCGAAACGGCCCTCGCAGCTTGCGACACAGTCCTGACGGGCACCAGCTGGCAGTCGGACCTTGAGTTGCGCGCTATTGCCCTGGCGCACACCCTGCATCGGCGCTGTGTCTCCTTCCTCGACCACTGGGGGCACTATATAGAGCGCTTCGAGCGCGACGGTCACCTGACATTACCCGACGAGATTTGGGTTGGTGATGAACTGGCTCTGGTCAAGGCGCAACAGTGCTTTCCGAAGACGCCGATCTCCTTGGTGGCTAACCCCTACTTTGCCGATATTGCCGACAAACTCGAGGCTTTGCCGCGACCACGCGACAAGTCCGGCCAGCGGTTGCTCTATGTTTGCGAGCCGCTGTCCGAGCATGGCCTGCTGCAGTTCGGTGACGAGCGCCACTGGGGCTATACCGAATTTGATTCACTGGCCTATCTCATGGAGAACTTGGACAGGATTGACGCCAATATCCAGACCATCGTCGTCCGCCCGCACCCTTCGGAGGCGCCTGGCAAGTATGATGACACCATTCGCTCGATGGGCACGATGGTGACGCTGGGCGGTGCCGTTCCCCTACTGGAGGAAATTGCCCAAGCCGATATCGTCGCCGGATGCGAGAGCATGGCGATGGTGATAGGGCTGTTGGCCGGCAGGCGTGTGATCTCGGCCATACCGCCAGGCGGCAAGCCATGTGCCCTTCCGCATGCTGTGATCGAGCCTCTGCAGCATTTGGTTGAAAGGATCTAGCAAGACATGGCGTTTGGTCAGAAAATCACCGCCAGACTTGTGGCGCTGCTGCATGACCTGTTCGGGCCGCAACCCGAAGTTGCACAGTTTGCAGCACACAATGGGCGGGTCTTTGCCCGCCATGATGGCGACAAGCAGCGCAAGTCCGTGGTTCTGGTCGAGTTCAACGAGATGCACTCGGCCCATATCGCCTATAGCTATCTTGCCAATGTTCTGGCCAATGAGCACGATGCCAGTATAGTGGCACATTTCCCGCACCCCCTGTCCAGTATCGGTGTAAAGCTGCGGGCGCGGATTGGCAAACTGCTGAACCGGGGCAGTTGGCGTGTCTACAGGTCGTTCGGCGTCACCAGCTTTCTGGAGATCAAGCTGACGCCGGGGATCACGGCACGGGCCAGAGCCCTGCTCCCACAGGCGCTGGCGCAGATCAACAGCAAATCAGACCTTGAGAACCTGACCCTTGAAGGCGTCTGGATCGGCGATCTCATTTACGACACTTTCCTGATGACCATGAAGCAGCCCACGGTGGAGCTGAATTCGCCCCTGTTTCGCGACTGGCTTCTCCGATCTCTCGAGACTTTCGCTTTCTGGCTGGACTACTTTGACCGGCACGACGTTCGCGCCGTCAATGTCAGCCATTGTGTCTACAACACCGCCATGCCCCTTCGCATTGCGGTAGGGCGCGCCATTCCCGCCTTCCAGATCAATGCTACACATGCCTATCGCCTGACGAAGGATAGAGTTTTTGCCTATGGCGACTACTTTGACTTTCCCCGGCGCTTTGCCGCTCTTCCAGCAGAGGTTCGGGAGGCAGGCCTGGCAGAGGCGAAGGCCAGGATCGAGCGGCGTTTTTCGGGCGAAGTGGGGATCGACATGGCCTATTCCACGCGTTCCGCCTATGGGTCGTTCTCAGGCCAGCGCCTGTTGAGGGAGTCGGACCGCCCAAAGGTGCTGATCGCCACTCATTGTTTCTTCGACAGCCCGCACAGCTATGGAAATAACCTCTTCCCCGATTTCTGGGAGTGGCTGGAATATCTCGGCAAATTGAGCGGAGAGGTTGATTTCGATTGGTACATCAAAACCCATCCGGACTACCTTCCGGGCACCAAAGAAATCATCGACGACTTCATCAGGCGACACCCGAATTTCACGCTGCTGCCGGCGCATAGCTCGCACAACCAGATTATCGCAGAAGGCGTCAGCGCCGTGTTGACCGTGTACGGCACTATAGGCTTCGAATATGCAGCCAAGGGCATAAAAGTTATCAATGCGTCTAGCTGCAATCCCCACATCGCCTATGATTTCAACATTCATCCAAGAAATCTTGATGAGTACGCGGATTCAATTTCGAACATTAGTAGTTCCAATTTCAAAATAAACGAAAGAAAGGTATTTGAATATTACTACATGAAAAACATATTTAATACTGAGAATTATTTACTGCCGAACTACGCTGAGACAATCTCCCTTATGGGAGGCTACGATGCGCAATTTACGCCGGCTATTTACGCGCAGTGGGTCAAGCAATGGACTCCCGAGCGCCATGCCGCAATCATCGCAGCCTTGGAGCGATTTACGCAATCCAGTGATTTCCGCCTGGATTACACTCATTTCGACTCGCAGGAACCGCATACCCAGCACGCTCTCGAGATGGATGGGCAAGCACGGAATAGTGGATCATGAACTACGCAGGTTTTGGGAAACGGTTTTCGGGCAAGACAGCTAGATGGTAGGTACATCGTCCGGCCAAGACGCTGCGCCGCTTCTTTCCGTCGGGCTTCCTGTCTACAATGGCGCGACAGTTATCGGGGCCGCTCTGGAGTGCCTGCGGGGCCAAAGCCTGCCCGGCTTCGAGATCGTAATTTCTGACAATGGCTCAACGGACGCGACCGAAGCCATATGCCGCGCCTATGCCGCAGAAAACCCCAATGTGCGATATTTCAGACAAACGACAAATATCGGAGCAGCGGCCAACTTTAAATTTGTGCTGGATCAGGCGCGCGGCTCATATTTCCATTGGATGGGAGCGGACGATATTCGATCGCCCAGCTTCCTCGAGGACAACGTACGGTTTCTTCAATCTCACCCCGACTATGTCGCGTCGACGGGTCGAGACCGGTTCTTGGGCGCGTCATCTTCGGAGGACATCACCTTTGACCTGGTTGGGCCTCCCTATGAGCGGTTCCTTCAACTGCTGGCCAACGCCTCACACTCACATGGCATTTTCTATTGCGTTACAATGACAGACGTCCTGCGTGGGTGCGCCGTGGTTGGCAGGACGTTCTGGGCGGCCGACTGGGCGATAGATCTGTTCCTTGCAAGCAAAGGCCAGATCAATCGAAACCTCACATCCTGGTCGGCCTTCGGCAAGGCTGGTGCAAGTAGTCGACGCAATGCCTACAGGGCCTTTAGGGGACATCCGATGGAAGCGGTTTTGCCGCTCTATTCGCTGAGCCTGTATGCTTGGGGGTTGTGCGAAGGCTTCAATTTCCGGCAAAAGGCGGTCGTCTTGATCAAGCTGATTGGACTAAATGCCCGAAGTGCCTATGAACGTGTCTTTGCTGCCCTCTATAACCACTACAGCAAGGTCTTGCGGCCAATTGTGAGAAGACGATGAACATTTTTCGACGCGGTCTGGGATACTTGATATCCCAAGCTCAGGCCGCAGCCGAGCCGACCCTGCGCAACTCCGAGCGCCTCCTCATCCTTCAGGCGGCCCAGGCTGCTTCCGTTAACGGACGGCGGGATAATCTGCGCAGGCTGTGCGATGTTGAATTCGCCGCTTTCTCGCAGTGGGGGGAGGACGGCATCATCGCTTGGCTGGCGGATAGGTTACCAAGTATCCCTAGGACATTCGTGGAATTTGGTGTCGGAGACTATCTGGAATCAAACAGCCGTTTGCTTCTAGAGGCGCGAAACTGGCGGGGAGTGGTACTGGATGGCTCGGATCAGCACATCCAGGCTATCAGGCAGCAGCCGTTTTATTGGCGACACGAATTGACGGCACAACAGGCGTTCGTCAATGCCAGCAACATCAACGATAAAATCGCTGCCACGGGCGTATCCGGAGAGATCGGCCTGCTATCCATCGACGTTGACGGCAATGATTACTGGATCTGGAAATCCATCAACGTGGTCAGACCCGCCATTGTGATTGTCGAGTACAATGCTGTGTTTGGCGATCGCCTCGACATAACGATCCCCTACCATCCCGATTTCATCAGGTCGGCTGCCCACTCCTCGCATCTATATTTTGGGGCCTCCATTCGCTCTCTGGTCAGCCTGGGAAAGGAGCTTGGGTACATCTTCCTTGGGACGACATCGACCGGCTGCAATGCCTTCTTCGTCAGGCACGACCTGGCTGTCGAACTGACACAGTCCGTGCAGCAGAAGTGCGCGTTCCCCTCCACCGTTCGGGAGGCGCGGAATGAAGAGGGCGAGCTCACCTTTGTATCGGGCAACGACAGGATCGACGTCATCAAAGACATGTCGGTGGTTGTTCCGAGAACGGGCCAGACTATGCGCCTAGACGACATTCGAGACGAGATCTACTCAGCCCAGTGGGCGGCAGGGGATTGTGTGGAAATATGAAGATTGCATTCGATCAGCAGGTGTTTCTTCTCCAGCAATATGGTGGCATATCCCGTTATGTCTGCAGCCTTGCAGAACACCTCTCAGCATCTGGCCGTGCCGATACCCGCATCGTTGCGCCTTTGCACTTCAATCACGCTCTGAAGGATTCTCCCATTCCTGGGCGCCGCCTGTGGTTACCGCAACTGCCTTCAAAGGCGTTTCGACTGGTGGATGCCACAAGCAAGTTCCTCGCTCGCGTGGAATTGAATCAATTTCAACCACAGATCATGCATGAAACGTATTTCACGGAGCACAGTTTCAGGCCCGCACGTGCTGCGCGCGTCCTGACCGTCTATGATATGATCCACGAGAAGTACGCGGATAGTTTCAGGAATGCTCACTGGACGTCTGACGCCAAGCGTACTGCGGTGAACCGCGCAGACCACATCGTCTGCATTTCGGAAAACACGCGGCGCGACCTGATTGAACTCTGGGGCATTCCCGAGACAAAACTGTCTGTCACACACCTGGCAGCAGACAGGATTTTTGAGCAGGCGCCGATCGAAGACACTGACTTTTCGCACGCGCGTCCATACGTTCTTATCGTTGGAAGCCGCGGCAACTACAAAAATTTCGAAGGCTTCCTGCGCGCCTTCTCCTCCCTGTCCGGTATCAGGGATGATGTTGACGTGATCTGCTTTGGCGGCGGCGCAATCACACCGCGCGAGCAGGAAATTGCCAGCAAAAATGGCCTGCGACTCGAGCAATTGGTGCACGTATCGGGTGACGATCAAAAGCTTCTGAGCTTGTATCACGGAGCATTAGCGTTGGTTTATCCGTCCATTTACGAGGGTTTTGGCATCCCTCCACTCGAAGCCATGGCGGCAGGATGTCCGGTAATAACCAGCAATAGCAGCTCGCTGCCAGAAGTGGTGGGCGACGCTGGCGAGTATTTTGCTCCGGATGACGACGCGGACATGGCTGCAGCCATGTTGCGCGTTTTGGCGTCTGCCGAGCGTCGACAGGAATTAATCAGTCTTGGCCGCCTTCGACATGCCCTTTTCAGCTGGCATAAATGCGCTAAGCAAACCTTGGACATTTACGAGCGATTGATATGACCACTGCACTCATCTGCGGCATTTCGGGGCAGGATGGTGGCTATCTGGCGCGTCATCTGCTGTCCAAGGGCTATGTCGTGTGGGGAACATCCCGCGACGCCCAGATCGCGAATTTTTCCAACCTGCGACGTCTGAATGTTGGGAAGGACATCGAGCTCCTGTCCATGGCGCCCGGCGATTTCCGCAGTATGCTGAGCACAATCGCCAAGGCACAGCCCGACGAGATTTACTACCTTGCGGGACAGACGTCGGTCGGTCTGTCGTTTGACCAGCCTGTCGAGACGATGGAGAGCATTGCCAATTCAACGCTTAATCTTCTCGAGGCAGTACGATTTCTGGGCATTTCTCCCCGCATCTATCACGCCAGCTCGAGCGAAGCGTTTGGTAACGTCCCGCCTGAGCATCAGGCGTCTGAGACTACCCCGTTCCAGCCCAGAAGCCCGTATGGGGTTGCCAAGGCCTCGGCGCATTGGCTCATCAACAACTATCGCGAGGCCTATGGGCTGCACTGCAGCAACGGCATCCTGTTCAATCACGAGTCGCCCTTACGCCCGGCTCGTTTCGTCACGAAGAAAATTGTTGCTGCCGCGTGCCGCATCAAGTCGGGTTCCAGCGAGAAACTGCAACTCGGCCGTCTCGACATTGCCCGGGACTGGGGTTGGGCACCAGATTTTGTGGATGCCATGTGGCGCATCCTGCAGGTGCCTAAGGCCGGCGATTACGTTATTGCCACAGGTGTCGCACATACTCTTGAGCAGTTTACCGCAGAGGTATTCGGGCAACTTGGGTTGGAGTGGCGAGATCACGTGGAGAGCGACCCCAGCCTCATGCGACCATCCGATATCGGACATAGCGTTGGCGACCCGACAAAGGCCAAGCAGGAGCTTGGCTGGAGTTCAGGCACAGGTTTTGCTGAGCTCATTGGGCTCCTCATTGAAGGTGAACAGAAAGACGTGCTGCGATGAACGCGCCGAAAACGCCCGTGCTGACCTTGGTCACCGTGACCAAGAATTGCGCAACGTCCATAGAAGCAACCTTGCGATCCGTCGCGGCCATCAAGCAGTCCGGTATCGAGTATATTGTCGTCGATGGTGTGTCGATTGACGGAACTATCGAGAAAATTACGGCTACAGGCCCTTTGGTCGACACACTGATATCCGAGCCGGACACTGGCATTTATAACGCCATGAACAAGGCAGTATCGAAGGCGAAGGGTCACTACATCGCTTTTATCAATGGCGATGATGAGCTGATTTCGGATGGGTTCGGCCCCCTTCTGGCCGCCCTGCAGACCAGGCAGAGCAATATTGTATGCGGCACGACGCTGGTCGGCTCGAAGGAACGGCCGGATGAGCGATTGATATGCGAACCTTGGAAACTGCTTTTTCATAACTCCGTGCCCCACCCCTCGAGCTTCGTATCGCGCGACCTTTTGACTCGCCGACCATTTCGAGAGGATCTCAAAATAGCCAGCGACTATGATTTTTTCCTCGGATGCTTCTTGGCTCGAGAGCATTTTGTGCGCATTGACGCCAATGTCGCATTGCACCAACGAGGGGGGGCATCTTCGAATGCGCGACAGTCTGAGCTAGAGGTGGCGCGAGTGCGGCGTGAGAAGTTGGGCTGGCTATTACCGCTAGCGGATGCAGGACGCTCAACTTATCGTACGATCGCTCGAGCAGGATAGCCAAGACCTTCAAGACGCGATTCAATCTCTGCAATCAATTGCTGATCCAGCGGCAAGCTGGCGACGTCCACGCGTTGATTGCCCAACGAAGCTGCAATCGCCGTTGGATGTTTGCTATCCTGCCCCGCCCCTTGACGACTCCCAGGTCAGATCACCCCATTGTCTGGGGCAGAAACAGGACCAGCGCGGGGAAAAGGATCAGGATAGTCAAGCGGATGATGTCGGTGACCACGAATGGGGTCACGCCACGGAAGATCGTCACCAGGCTTACGTCGCGGGCGATGGACTTGATGACGAACACATTCATGCCGACCGGCGGCGTAATCAGGCCGAGCTCGACGGTCATCACGATGATGATGCCGAACCAGATGGGATCAAAGCCCAACGCGACGATGACCGGATAGACGATCGGCACCATGAGGATGATCATCGCCATGGCGTCCAAAAAGCAGCCCATGACGATGAACAGCGCCACGATGAGCCCTAGAGTGCCATAGGGGCCGAGGCCGAAGTCGATGAGGATTTGCGTCAGCTTTTGCGGCACCTGGGTCACGGCCAGGAAATAGCCGAACAGGATGGCGCCGATCAGGATGGTATAGACGGCAACCGAGGTGCGAAGGGCTTCGACAAGGCAATCCAGCAGGGAGCGAAAATCGAGGCGCCGGCGGACGAAGCCGATCAGCGCCGTCAGCACTGCGCCGACAGCGGCTGCTTCGGTTGCGGTGGTTGTTGATTGTCGCTTGGAACTGACCCGGGGTTGTCATTGAGAAGTGACCCGCCA